>JANMEM010000363.1:0-2299 GCA_031376985.1 Hyphomicrobiales bacterium | reverse complement strand
GCTGTTGTGCCGTTTGAAACGGCGATGCCATGGGCCACGCCACAATATGCCGCCCAGCCTGATTCAAATTCTTCGATGTAGCGGCCGGCGGACGATATCCAGCCGCTTGTTATCGCGTCATTGGCTGCCGCAATATCTTCCGGCGCCAACAGCGGTTCGTTTACCGGGATCATGCAGCAGGGCCTTGATCAGGCGTGAAACGGGCTTTGTCCTGATCGCCGGCATAAGGCCCTTGCTTCACTTCAAACAGCACAGTGTCCTCAAGCATTCTGAAACCGTGGCCGCCGTCAGTGAGCAAGAGTATGTCACCCAGGTTCAAGTTGCGGCTGGTGACATAATTTTTCTCCTTGTCGTAAAAATCAACGACGCAGGAGCCCTTTCTTACGACAATGCATTCAGTGGTACCGGAGACCTCGCGCAGGATTGGCAAATGGACGTGGGGCACAATGGATTTCCCTGCGTCATAAACGATCATTCCCATTTGCTGGCCTATATCATCGGGGGTTACGAAGGTGGTTTTATCAGGCGTCCATTCGGCCTTGATGATGTAGGCCAATATCAGGCCTTGGTGTTGAAGCACTTCGACGTGATCATTCATCTTCGCGGCCTTTGAATAGTTCCGCAATGCTGACATTGCCATTCATCTGCTCGCGCTTGGCCTCAAGGAAATCCATTTCAACCATCTCATCCACCAGCTGGTCGAAAGTGGTGCGGGGGCTCCAACCCAGAACACGCTTTGATTTTGACGGATCGCCCAGCAAGGTTTCAACTTCGGTGGGCCTGAAATATCCGGGGTCCACCGCTACAACGCAACGCCCGTTTTTAAGGTAGCCGCGTTCGTCAACGCCTTCGCCCTTCCACGTCAGTTCCAAATCCAATCGCTGTGCCGCAGCCATTACGAAATCTCGGACACTGTATTGAATACCAGTCGCGATGACGTAATCGTCGGGCTTTTCCTGCTGCAGCATGAGCCACTGCATTTCGACATAATCACGGGCATGACCCCAGTCACGCCGCGCTTCGAGATTGCCAAGATAAAGACAGTCCTGCGTGCCCAGTTTTATGCGCGCGAGAGCACGGGTAATTTTGCGGGTTACGAAAGTTTCACCACGCAAGGGGGACTCATGGTTGAACAAAATACCATTGCATGCGTACATTCCATAGGCCTCACGATAGTTGATCGTAATCCAGTAGCCATACATTTTGGCAACGGCATAAGGTGATCGCGGGTAAAATGGTGTGGTTTCGCGCTGTGGTGTTTCCTGCACGAGTCCATATAGTTCGGAGGTGGAGGCCTGATAGAATTTTGCAGTTTTGGCCATGCCTGTGATGCGAATGGCTTCCAACATGCGCAGCACACCCAACGCATCTGAATTTGCGGTATATTCCGGCTCTTCAAATGAAACTGCTACGTGGCTTTGAGCTGCGAGATTGTAGACTTCGTCGGGTTTTGTTTGCTCCACAATCCGCAACAGACTCATGGAGTCTGTCATGTCTCCATAGTGCAGGAAGAGATTTGCATCAGAGTCATGCGGGTCTTTTAAAAGATGGTTGATGCGCCCCGTGTTGAAGGACGAGGAGCGGCGGCGAATACCGTGAACGACATAGCCCTTCTTCAGCAGAAAATCGGCAAGATAGGCTCCGTCCTGTCCTGTAATTCCCGTGATCAAGGCAGATTTTTTGTTCATCATGAAATAGGTACAACGCTTTGAATGTGTTCAAAAATTGATATCTTGCCGAATCCAGAGGCTGGTTCGACAGCCTGCAATTACAACCTGAGGCCAACAATCTCAACCGATTGTTGCGGACGCGTTTCGAGAAAATGCCGAATTCAGCAATTTGAATGATTGAATATGCGCCCGATTTTACAGGCTCCAGTAATGCAGGCCGTCGGGAATATCTGTTGGACGCAACGCGGATTTGACATCAATCAGGACACCACCAGGTTTCAACATTCCAGTCAATTTTGGAATGTGTTCAAGATAGGCACTGTGGTTGACTGCCAAAACCAGCGCGTCCAGATTCTGGAAGTCTTCCAATGGGGAAAGTGTGAGGCCATATTCATGCTGGGCCGAGGCTGCGTCAGCAAAGGTATCATGTATGAGGCACGACACACCAAAATCTCTGAGTTCATTCACAATGTCCGGTACTTTGGAATTGCGCAAATCCGGGACATTTTCCTTGAACGTCAAACCGAGAATTCCCACCCGCGCCCCTGTGGTGGAGTGGCCATGCCGGACAAGCAGTTTGATGATTTTACCCGCGATGAAACGCCCCATTTCGTCGTTGAGGCGGCGGC
>JANMEM010000359.1:0-3075 GCA_031376985.1 Hyphomicrobiales bacterium | reverse complement strand
TGTTGCTTGTCGGAAATCTCGGCAATCTGAATTATGCTTCGACGATTGGCATGTCAGCACTGTTACGTTTAAAGGCCGTCCCGCATTTGGTTCTGCCTGAAGATGCAATCACGCCGGGGAAATTTCCGGTCTTGGACAAAGCGTCCGTGAAATTTGTGTGTCTGTGCAGCCTTACCACGCCTTCACCTGCCAAACTGAGCTATGTGGCCAAACGCCTCGCGCCATTTATCGGCAACGCACGGATCATCAATGTGGTGTGGGATGACAA
The DNA here is from genome assembly GCA_031376985.1 of Hyphomicrobiales bacterium. Classification (GTDB taxonomy): domain Bacteria; phylum Pseudomonadota; class Alphaproteobacteria; order Rhizobiales; family Aestuariivirgaceae; genus Aestuariivirga. The sequence continues at coordinate 2,807 of JANMEM010000359.1, read as the reverse complement.
GAAAGACCGCTCAGATGTGATGTCCCCTGTGAACGCGGCGGCGCTTTTGCCCATGGTCGTGGCTGAGATTCTGGAACCCGCACAACAGATTTCAGAAGTGGCTACAACCGCCGAGCTGAACCCCGCTTAACCCTTGTTCTTGTAATACACATCCAGGAACACGGCCAGCATCAGCACGGTTCCCTTGATCACCTGCTGCCAGTCTATGCCGACGCCCATGATCGACATGCCGTTGTTCATGACGCCAATGATAAAAGCCCCGATAACGGCGCCAACGATTTTTCCCACCCCACCCGTTGTTGCCGCCCCGCCGATGAAACAGGCAGCGATAACTTCAAGTTCGAAGCCGGCTCCGGCTTTTGGGGTAGCAACATTGAGCCGGGCTGCGAAAATCAAGCCGCCGAGGCCGGCCAGCGCGCCCATGACCACAAAAATCAAGAAGGTGAGTTTTTCAGTGTTGATGCCGGAAAGTTTGGTGGCCTTTTCATTGCCGCCCATGGCGTAGATGCGGCGGCCAAACGTGGTCCGCGTGGTGATGAAGACGAAAAGAGCTATCAACGCGAACATGACCACCAGCACATTGGGCAGGCCCTTATATTGTGCCATGAGGAAGCTGAAACCGAGGAAGGCTACGGCAATCAGCAAATTGCGCCCAAGGAAAATCGCGTCCGGTTCTTCGGCCAAACCATGGGCCTGCTGGTTGCGGCGTTCCTTGAGATTGAAATAGATGATGAGGGCTGTGACCACGACGCCAATCAACATCGCCAACAAATTGAATGGAGCGCCAAAGGCCGTGACGTTGAAAATGTCCGGCACATAGCCAGAGGACAGCAGCTGGAAAGTTTTCGGGAATGGACCAACCGAAGCGCCGCCCAGCACCGTCAAGGCCAGACCCTTGAATATTAACATGCCCGCCAGCGTGACGATAAAAGCCGGGATTTTATGGTAGGCGGTGAAATAGCCCTGGGCACCACCGATTGCCGCTCCAAGAGCCAGACAGATGACTACAGACGATACAATATCGAGTTTGTAGTTCACCATCAGAACCGCAGACACGGCACCGACAAACCCCGCCACAGACCCCACTGACAAGTCGATATGACCTGCAACAATGACCAGCAACATGCCCAGTGCCATGATCACGATGTAGCTGTTTTGCAGGATCAGGTTGGTCATGTTCACGGGCTTGAACAGCGTGCCATTGGTGGTGAACTGGAAGAACACCATGATGGCCAGAAGTGACAGCAACAGTGCGTAGTCGCGGATGTTGGCTTTGACGAAACGCATGATGTTGGATTGTACAGGGGCCGTCGTATCAGTCATTTTCATTAATCCCAGGATTTCATAATGGCACGCATGATTTTTTCCTGCGTCGCTTCTTTGGCAGGCATTTCGCCCACGAACTTGCCTTCGTTCATCACATAGATGCGATCTGAAATGCCGAGGAGTTCCGGCATTTCTGACGAGATGACAACGACGGCCTTGCCTTCTTCAGCAAGCTTGTTGATGATACCGTAGATTTCATATTTGGCCCCGACATCAATGCCGCGTGTGGGTTCATCGAGAATGAGAACTTCGGGGCCGGAGAACAGCCACTTCGACAGCACGACCTTTTGTTGATTTCCGCCGGACAGGTTGACCGTGGTTTGATAGACGCCGGAACAGCGGATGGCCAAATCCTTGCGATATTTGTTGGCCACACCCAATTCCTTGACGTCATCGACAACACCGCGTGTGGCCACACCTTCAAGATTGGCAAGCGTCACATTGTGTTTGATGTGATCGATCAGCACGAGGCCCAGGGTTTTGCGATCTTCTGTGGCATAGGCTAAGCCTGCGGCCATGGCTTTTGGAATGGTAGACACATCAACAGGCTTGCCATGCATCAAAACTTCGCCAGTAATTTTTTGGCCATAGGCCCGGCCAAACACTGACATGGCAAATTCGGTGCGGCCCGCGCCCATGAGGCCTGCGATGCCAACCACTTCGCCAGCCCGGACGTTGAGGCTGACGTTCTTGATCATCTGCCGGTCCGCATGCAGCGGGTGGTAGACGTTCCAGTTTTTGACTTCGAGCAGGGTATCGCCGATTTTTGCGTCACGTGGTGGATAACGCTCTGAGAGTTCGCGGCCCACCATGGCCTTGATGATGCGGTCTTCGTCCACCTTGCCGGAATGAACGTCAAGCGTATCAACCGTCTTGCCATCGCGGATGACAGTGATGCGGTCTGCGACCTTCATCACTTCGTTCAGTTTGTGGGTAATGAGGATCGATGAAATGCCTTGCGCCTTGAAGCCCTTGAGCAACTCAAGCAATGCAGCTGAGTCGGTTTCGTTCAGGCTAGACGTTGGCTCATCCAATATCAGCAACTTGACCTTTTTATTCAGGGCTTTTGCAATTTCGACAAGCTGCTGCTTGCCTGTGCCGATGTTGGTGATCAGTGTATTGGGATGATCGCTGAGGCCCACCTTTTTGAGCAAGTCCTTGGTGCGGGCAAAGGCTTCGAACCAGTCAATGACACCGCGCGTCGCGGTTTCATGGCCGAGGAAAATATTTTCGGCAATCGAGAGCAATGGCACCAGTGCCAATTCCTGGTGGATAATGATAATGCCCGTGTCTTCACTGTCAGCAATGGTGGCAAAACTGCGAGGCTGGCCTTCAAAATGGATTTCGCCATCAAACGTGCCTGCGGGATAAACCCCGGACAGAACCTTCATCAGCGTGGATTTTCCGGCCCCGTTTTCGCCAACCACACCATGGATTTCAGCAGGCAGGACCGACAGGTTCACATCCGTCAGGGCCTTCAC
>JANMEM010000340.1:0-8070 GCA_031376985.1 Hyphomicrobiales bacterium | reverse complement strand
TGACCATAGCTCGAGGTACGGGCATAGATCGGGCGGTTGAGATCAAGGTGGGTGCGGATGCCGCGTGGGGAAAGGTCCATGACCTTGCGCAGCGCCTTTTCCAGCTTCTCTTCCTTCACCTTGCCGGTGCCATGGGTGTCGACATAAACTGACAATGGCTCAGACACGCCGATGGCATAAGACAGCTGGATGGTGCACTTGGACGCAAGCTTTGCCGCCACAACGTTCTTGGCAAGATAACGCGCTGCATAGGCCGCTGAACGGTCAACCTTGGTCGGGTCTTTGCCTGAGAACGCGCCACCACCATGGGGGGCTGCACCGCCATAGGTATCCACAATGATCTTCCGGCCTGTGAGGCCCGCATCACCGTCGGGCCCGCCAATGAAGAACTTTCCTGTGGGGTTGATGTGCCACACCGTGTCCTTCGTGATCCAGCCCTTGGGGAGCGCCTTCTTGACGAAAGGCTTCACCATCTTGGCAACGTCAGCCGATGTCATGCTTTCATCGAGATGCTGGTGCGATACGACGATCTGCGTGGCGGCAACGGGTTTACCGTTTTTGTATTGCACCGTGACCTGTGATTTGGAATCTGGCCCCAAACGCTTTTCACCAGCGTGGCGGGCTTCGGCCAGAAGCTGCAAAATACGCTGTGCGTAATAGAGGGGGGCTGGCATCAGGTCCGGGGTTTCATCACAGGCATAACCGAACATGATGCCTTGGTCGCCGGCACCCTCGTCCTTGTGAGCGGTCGTGTCGACGCCAACAGCAATATCAGCCGACTGGGCGTGCAACACGATCTCCACGGACGCCTTTTCCCAATGGAAACCGTCCTGTTCGTAGCCGATGTCCTTGATGGCTTTCCGGGCAACGGCCTCGATTTTTTCCTTGGTGACAGAAGAAGGCCCGCGCACTTCACCGGCAATCACTACCTTGTTGGTGGTCGCCAACGTTTCGCAAGCTACACGCACCGCCCATGGGTCCATGCCTTCAGCGAGGGCTTCGCGAAAGAACAGGTCCACCACTTCATCAGAAATACGGTCACAGACCTTGTCGGGGTGGCCTTCGGAAACCGACTCGCTGGTGAAAACAAAATTTTTGCGCGCCATGTGACCGCTCTCCTCGTGACATTCTCTTTGTCCGGCACATAAAGAAATCTTTATGTGAATTCGAGTGGCTTAATGGCAGGCCTGCCATCAACGGTCAAGGGCCGATTGCTTGACAATCGGCCTTTTGGAATTGTTGAAAAGCGTGGCGATCAGGCGTCTGAATTGACGATCAGCTTTGCCAAGCCAACGATAAGCTTGCGCTTTGTTGTATTGTCGGCGTCACGGAAGGCTTTGGCCAGTTGAACACCTTCCGGCGTCATGAGAGCCGAGGTGAATTCGTCAGATGGAACCGACTCTTTCATAACGGAGTCACTTTCACCGCCGGGCAGGCCTTCAAAGAAGAATTGCACAGGAACACCCAGCGTCTTGCTGGTGTAAAACATGCGGCTGGCGCTGATACGATTGGCACCTTTTTCATATTTCTGAACCTGCTGAAAGGTGATGCCCAAAAGCTCACCTAACCGCTCCTGGCTCATATTGATCAGTTGACGTCGCATGCGAATGCGTGAGCCTACGTGAACGTCGATGTAGTTTGGATCTCTTCTTGCCATTTTTCCCTCAGACTGTTGCCCCCAGCCTGCTGCTGCGTTGTCAATGTGGCCCGTCCCCCCCGGAATTCGGCAATAGTCACATTGTATTGAATCGATGCAGAGAAGGTTTAGGCCGCGAAACCCTGAGGTGCAAATGAAAACGTCATTTCCAATCATCCCCACCAAGCCGTTTATGCGCCATTAAGATGAAGAACAGCCCGATAATCAACGCTGGCACAATCCCTGCGAGAGAAAAGACAGTTGGCTCTAAATTCAGCGGCAATCTGGCATCAACCACCTGCCGCGTTTCAAGTTTGGTTTCTATAATAAATCTACCCATGGGATCAATTATGGCGGAGATTCCGGTGTTGGCCGCACGGGCCACAGGCAAACCCTGTTCAACAGCCCGCATGCGCACCTGGGCCAGATGGTGGTAAGGTCCGACCGAGTGTCCGAACCAGCCATCATTTGTGACATTCACAATCCAACGGGCCCGGGTTGAGGCAGGGGTGAGATTGTGCGGGAAAATTGCTTCGTAACAAATCAGCATGATGGCAGGGCCAATGCCCGGCACATTTGAAACAGCCGGCCCTGACCCAGGAGTGAAAGCCTCCGGCAAATTGACGACTTTCCGAAATCCCATTGGTTCCAACAGCCACGCGAGCGGCAAATATTCGCCGCCTGGCACCAAACGCCACTTGTCATATCGTGATGTGACTTTGCCTTCGCTATCAATGCCCAGAATGCTGGTGAAATAGCGGTCACCGCTGGCCGATGGTTGCCGCCGCAGGGCCCCTGTGAGCAACGTCTGCCCGGTACTCAAGTTTGCGGCTATGCGTTCCAATGCAACCTTGTTTTCGTCCAAAAGGAAAGACACTGCGGACTCCGGCCAGATCACCACTTTCGGGAGTTCAGTTCCGCTCCCAGGAGAAGAAGTCATCGACACCAGATCGTCAAATACTTTCACAGCATTATCGCTGCGCCATTTGTCACTTTGCGCAATGTTCGGCTGCACCAGCCTGATCAAAGCCCCTGCATTCACGTCAATCGGGTTATCGCTGAGCCTTGCCTCACCCCACCACCACGCGGCGGGAAGCGTCAGCGACAACAGGAACGGAAATAGCAACGCGTAACGGTTGTTCCGGTTCAGAAAGATTGCACCCGGCAAAATGCCCCATAGCAAAATTAACAGGGTCAACCCTGGCATGCCCACTATACTGGCCAATTGAAGAACTCCGCCCATCCCGTCGGCTGTCAGGCCGGGCACGGCCCAAGGAAACCCTGTGAACAGGTATCCGCGCAAGCCTTCCATCAAAGCCAGCAGGCAAGGCAAAACCAACCAGCGCCGAAACCCTCGCGCCACCAGCCACTCCACGCCTGTGAATGCGATCCCCCAATACGCTGCAAAGAATGCTGCCAGGCCACCTACGGCAAATGGCATCATCCACAAATCGGCTCGCGCATCGACGAGAAATGCAAAACCGATCCAATGCAGGGCGAAGCTGAAATAGCCGAGGCCAAAAGCAAAGCCGCCCCAGAAACCCTGTCGAAATCGACGTGACGGAGCTGCCGAATCAACGATGACCACAATCGATAGGCTGAAAAATATCAGCCAGACCTGTGAAACTGGTGGCAACGCCAAAGCCAGTGCCAGCCCCATAAAAAATTTCAAAAGCAGATTGTATCGGATTGCAGTGGAATGCCAAAAAACCGTCATATCAATTCATTGCTGATGCTGTTGAAATTGCAAGTCACTTTGACCGACACGTGCGCGATACCAGCAATCTCAGGCGATTCATACCGTGACAACCATAGTGCCAGAAAATAAACAAGTATGGCTCCACTTGCGATTGCAAAATTCAGAATTCGCTTGGTAGTGGATGCAACGCCTATATTACAAAAAATTTAGACAAGGATATCATGATTGTTCTGCACCAGCCGATTTCTGATGACAACCGACAGTGGGCAAAAATCCACCTTGACGAGATACTCCTCATTCTCGGAAAGCCTGGCGGATTTGCCAAGCTTTCAACTGTTCAGCGCAAATTTCTCATGGGCATCGTTCTGGCGGCAATTGTTCCAATAGACAAACGTATTCGCAACATCGAGCTTGAAAGATTGCAAGTGCTGTTGCGCAGTAATTTGCACATCGGTGGTTCGGCGGCGCTTGAAAGCATGGCTTTGGCTGAAGGCCAGATGGACCTGGACGAACCCGTTGAAATTATCTCAAAAGCACTTCAAGACCTGCTGGGAATTGAAGACCGCTGCACCATGATCTCACATCTTTGGGAACTCGCCCTGTGCGATAATGAACTACACAGTTACGAAGAGCAGCTGGTCTACAAGGTTGCAGACCTCTCAGGTGTTCCCCGCAAAAAAGTGGCAGAACTCATGGCCCGCGCGGCGGCACGGGCTTGAGCTACCCTCTCTGTTTTGCCACAGCTTCGGCCATTGAACACATAATCTCAAACATCATCACCGTGCCCGCATAGGCTGTCATGCCTGAAGAGTCGAAGGGTGGCGAGACCTCCACGACATCGGCACCGACAATATCGAGACCGCGCAGCTCCCGCAGCATTTGCTGGGCTTGAAAAGTCGTGAAGCCGCCGATTTCTGGCGTGCCTGTGCCCGGTGCATAAACCGGATCCAGCATGTCGATATCAAAACTTACATAGGTTTCCTGATCGCCGACAATCTTGCGGGCTTCTGCCATGATGGCTTTCGGGCCTCTTTCCATGGCTTCTTCGATACGTACGAGGCGCACTCCCATTTTCTCGCCATATGCAAAATCATCAAGATCATACATGGAGCCACGAAGGCCAATCTGAATGGTACGCTCCGGATCGAGAACTCCTTCCTCAATCGCACGGCGGAAGGGTGTGCCGTGGGTATATTTGAAGCCGCCGAAATAGCTGTCATATAAATCTGTGTGGGCATCAAAATGAATCATGCCTACGGGCTTCTTTCTGCCCAGAGCCCGCAGAATAGGCAGCGAACACAAATGATCACCACCCGCGGACAGGGGCCTGATGCCCTTTGCCACGAGCGCATCATAATATTTTTCAACGCGGGCCAGTGCATCATCTACGTTGGCCGGATTAACGGGTGCATCACCCAGGTCTGCGACGTTGGCGAGATCATAGGGAACAATATGTGAGGTTTGGTGCATACGCCTGACCATCGCTGACTGGTCGCGCATCTGCCGAGGGCCATGGCGAGGGCCAGGGCGATTGGTGGTGCCGCCGTCCCATGGCACGCCCACAATTCCGATATCGACGCCATCTGCCTCTTCAAGCGCCTGATATGGCAAACGGAAGAATGTGGCGACACCGCCAAAGCGTGGTGTGACAAGACCGGATACGGGTTGGTTAAAAGGTGAACGGTTGGACATGACAGACTCCTGTGACGGACAGCGTAACAAATTCTCATGGGTTTATGCAATCAAAGCTCCACGCCAGAGCGTGACAATCACAAGACCCACAGGCTATGTCAGTGGCATGTTGAATTGTGATTTCCTTGTTGTCGGTGCGGGCATTGCCGGCGCATCAGTGGCCGCCCATCTGGCTGAAAGCCATTCCGTGGTGCTTGTCGATATGGAAGAGCGTGCAGGCTATCACACCACCAGCCGTTCTGCTGCAAGCTATGAACCCAATTATGGCCCGCGTCCGATGCTTGCCCTAACCCGCGCCAGCCATGACTTTTTTATGAGCCCGCCTGCAGGTTTCACCGATACGCAATTGTTTAAACCGCGCGGATCGCTGTTCCTTGAGGCCGAGGGCCAAGCGGCAAAGACCACCGCTCTATTGTTGAAATCCAGTGGCTTGCAGGAGATCAGCATCAGCCGCTCCATCGAACTGTTCCCGGTGCTTAAAGCCGGTTACGCCAAGCGCAGTTTCCTCGACAATCAGACGGGCGATCTGGATGTTGACCTGATCCACCGGGGATATCTTCGCATGTTCAAGACGCGAGGCGGCGTGATGATGTTGTCAGCACCTTTGCTGGCAGCCGAACACCGATCAGCCCAATGGTATGTTCGCTGTGTCGCCTCGGAGATTGTCGCGACCACAATCATCAATGCGGCGGGGGCTTGGGGTGATGTTGTCGCCCACATGTGCGGTGTTGCACCTGTGAGACTGCAACCCAAACGCCGTTCCATTGGCGTGATCCCCATGCCGGATGATGTGAACTTCGCCCATTGGCCCATGGTCACCGATATGGGCGAAACCTGGTATGCCAAGCCCCAGAGCGGCAAACTGATCGTGTCATCCGCCGATGCCACGCCCGTTGATCCCCATGATGCCTATGCCGATGACATGGCGATTGCCGAGGGTATTGACCGCATGATGACAGCAACCACCATTGAGGTGGAGCGTCTTGATCACAGCTGGGGTGGGCTTCGCACCTTTGCACCTGATGGAAATCCGGTGGTCGGATATGATCCGCAGCAGCAAGATTTTTTCTGGCTTGTCGGTCAAGGTGGTTATGGCATTCAGACGTCGCCTGCACTTTCCCTGACTGCGGCAAACATGGCGCGGCGACTTCCTGTACCTGACAATATTAGCGGCCTCGACCTTGCCGACATCACACCTGAAAGACTGAGGACATGAGCGAAATTACCGTTGGTGAGGCCCTCGTCTCCCTGCTCGAAGCCTACGGTGTTGACACGATCTTCGGCATTCCCGGTGTTCACAATGTGGAAATGTACCGGGCGTTGCCGCGTTCCAAAATCAACCACATACTGACCCGCCACGAACAGGGTGCAGGCTTCATGGCCGATGGTTATGCAAGGGCAACGGGCAAACCCGGTGTGTGTTTCACCATCACGGGTCCAGGCCTCACCAATATTCTCACTCCCATGGGGCAAGCGTGGTCTGATTCTTCGAACATGCTGGTAATCTCGTCGGCGCTTGATGTGGCGGACTCGGCCCAAGGCCGCGGGCGGTTGCATGAAATGCGTTCGCAATTGCAGGCCGCACAAAGTGTGACAGCCCACGCCAGCCGTGCCTATACGGCATTCGACATTCAGGATGCAGTAGCCCGCGCTTTCAGTAATTTTGCAACCACGCGGCCAAGGCCGGCCTATCTCGAAATTCCACTGGATCTGTTTACAAAGCAGGCAGGAGAAGGTTGGGCAGCACAGAGGCTTGCAACACGAGTTGTAGCCAATGATGATGAAGTGAAAGCAGCGGCAGAGCTGTTGTCGAAAGCCAAACGACCCTTCATTATTTTGGGCGGTGGAGGAATGATGGGTGGCGCGTCGGCACTTCGCATCGCCGAGGCTACAGGTGCCGTCGTTCTCACGACAACGGCTGGCAAGGGCGTGGTTCCCGCAGACCACTCCCACGTCTGGGGCTACTGCATGGGCAACCCCGAGACGCAGCACGCGCTGCAACAATCGGATTGCGTTTTAGCCGTCGGGACCGAATTATCGGAAACGGATTTCTGGAATGGTTCTTATCGCATTACCGCACCCATGATCCGTATCGATATTGACGCTGACGTCTTGGCTCGCCCGCACCGCACAGCTGTGCCCATTCTCGCCGATGCTGCGACGACCACAGCAGCTATCGCCGCCCTGTTAACGGGTCACAAGCCCTGCCACGCAAAGCCGTCTGCACCATCAGATGATCCGTTGCGCCAGACCTTGACGAAAGTACTGAATGTGATCCGCGACAGCTTGCCTGCGGAAACTGTGATTGCATCTGACATGACGCAGATTGCCTATGCCGCAAATGAAATTTTTCCATGCTCGAAGCCGCGCACGTGGCTGCATCCAGCAGGCTTTGGCACGTTGGGCTTTGCACTTCCAGCCGCCATTGGAGCGAAATTCGGTATGGGCCAAACCCCTGTTGCGGCGCTGGCTGGTGACTATGGCTTTCAATACACCATTAATGAATTGGGCACTGCAGTTGAACATAAATTACCGATTCCCATTCTGCTCTGGAACAACTCGGCGCTTGGCCAAATTCGCGATGACATGGTGAACAAGGGTATTCAGCCCAATGCCGTAACTTTGCGCAATCCTGATTTTCAAGCGCTCGCCAAAGCCTTCGGGGCGCGGGCGGAAAAGCCGGAAAATTTGAAGACGCTAGGCAAAGCTATTGCTACAAGTCTCAAAGCTGATGGTCCGACCATTATTGAAATGTCGGAAGTTATGGTCCGTGGCTGAGTGGGCTGTCATCTTCGATGTTGATGGTGTGTTGCTTGATCTGACCCGTGATGAAGAAGAGTTGTTCTTCACTGCACTCTCCCGCTTTGTAAAGACTGAAAATTTGTCGCGCGACTGGAACAGCTATCGCATCCGGAATGATGAGGATATCATTGCAGAAATTCTGGAGCGTAATGCGTTGCCGCAAAATGTGAAGACTGAGGTTATTGAGCACTACACTGCACTGCTGTCACAGGCCCTCGAGAAGAGCGTCAAAAGCATTTCC
>JANMEM010000330.1:0-5485 GCA_031376985.1 Hyphomicrobiales bacterium | reverse complement strand
GGGCGGTCAAAGTGGGCGAGGACAATAACGGCGGCACCCTTGTTGATCAGCTCTTTCAATGTGGGAATCACACGATCAATACGGGTTGAATCCGTCACCACGCCATCCTTGATCGGCACGTTGAGATCAAGGCGGATGACCACTTTTTTACCGTGAACATTGACATCGTCGAGGCTGCGGAAAGTGGACATGATCATCTCCAATTGATTTATGAGCGACGTACCTCAAGCCGTGGGCATATGGAAGCGGAAAGTCTCAGATTTGGCTGAGCCCCTTGGCCACGGAAACCAGTTCATCACCAGCGTGAAGTTTGTTCTCGCCAAAACGGTCGGCGAAGATTTTGCGGACGGATGGCACCAGTGATGTGCCACCGGTGAGAAAGACAGAATCAATTTCGTTGTCGGCACAACCGATTTTGTCCATGCTGGTGCTGAGGGCGGTTGCGATGCGTTCAAGGTCGTCAGCAATCCAGCTTTCAAAATCGTCGCGCTTGATCTCGATGTCGAGGTTTTCGAAATGCAACATTGCAGCGTCCCGTGTTGAAAGCTGTCGCTTTACCGATGAAACTGCATCATACAAATCCAGCCCCTTGCTGTGATCGACGATGTGGAAAAACCTGTTCAGCTTGTCTGGTGACGTGGCATGGATGCTCAGATCTTGCAGCTCGGCATATTCCTTGTTGCTGCGGAGGAAAGACAACTCATTCCAGCGCGCCAAGGCATGAAACACATGCTTGGGCAGTTCCAGGGTTTTGCCACCCATGCTGCGAAAACTTGTGCCAAGTCCGAGGTGTGGCAACACAGCATTGACGACGATGCGATAATCAAACTGGTCGCCCGCAATACCAATGCCGCCGACGCCGAGGACTTCGTGCGAGGTATTCGAAAGTTTCAACACCGAAAAGTCTGTTGTGCCGCCACCGAAATCGGCAATCAACACCGTGGCGGATTTGGTCAGGCGTCGCGCAAAGGTGAGTGCGGCAGCCACGGGTTCGTAGACGAACTCAATATTTGAGATACCGATGGCGGTGAAGACTTCACGGTATCGTGCGAGGGCCAGTTTTTCATCGGGATTATAGCCCGCAAATTTCACGGGCCGCCCCACAATAATTTTGCCAACCGCCTTGAGATCAATGTCACTCAAGCGGAACAACTGCTCGATGAACGCCTGCATGAGCAACGTGAAAGTGAAGGGCTTGTTCAGGATCATCGACTGCCGGAACAGCGGATTGGCCGCATATGATTTCAGCGACTGGATCAGCCGCGTATCTTCGGGAAATTCTGAAAACTCGGCTAGTGCGTCACGGCCAACGGCTATACTGGAAGAAGGCTTCGAAGGATCCTGCCACAAGGCCAGCACCGTGCGCACAGTGTCGAGCAACCCATGTCTGGTCGAGAAATTCAGTGTGGTTACATCATCACCATGGCGCTGGGACACGACAGTATTGGTGGTACCAAAATCAAGGCCGAGGGTGAGGGGAGTGGACATAACGCGCTGGATAGGCGGGTAGGGCTTGCGTGTGAAGTGGGTTTTATTGGGCAGTCGACAAGAGGTATGAGTCAGTTGCAGTGGTGGTGGGCGTGGAATGATAAGATCAAAATGCGCGAAACAAAGTATGGTTTTATTTTTGAACAGGAACAGACTGATGCAGGACGTAGCCAAAGACGTTGAAACTCTGAACCGCGACGGCATCATCGGGCTGAAACGTGCCTTCAGCCGTGAGTGGGCCGAAGCCATGCGCGAAGACATGATGACAGCCTTTTGGAGTGCCATCCAACGCCCGGGCGGAGCTGTGGGCCGGGGTCCACGCCGCTGGTATGTGGAAATCCACCCGCAGGATATGCGCGGCTTTGTTGATCTCGTGTCTCACCCGTGGGTCACCGCCATGTGCAAGGGCGTTCTGGGACCGGATTACAAGATTGTCGAAGTGGGCTTTGACGTTCCTTTTCAGGGAGCCATGTTCCAGCCGTGGCACCGTGATTTTCCATCACCCGCCGACACCTATTCCGAAAGGCGCATCACCTCGCTGGCGTTTAATCTCTCAGGCGTTGATGTGACACAGGATATGGGGCCATTCGAAATTGCGCCCGGCACACAGTATGTGGATGGTCGTGCATGGAAGCATGAAATGTTTCCGGAAAAAGACATTTGGCCGCAATTTGCAAAAATCGGCGTCAAGAAATATCCGGAAGCGGGTGACATTTCCTGCCGTTCCGCCCTCACTGTTCACAGAGGCACCGCCCATCCATCACCCATCGCAAGACCCGTGCTCGTACTGGGCGTGGACGCCCCCGGTGCAGGCCATGACCTGCTGCACGACCTGATGGTAACACAGGACTACTACGACGCCCTGCCAGCCGAAGTCCGCGCCCATCTGGTCTGTCGGGTGGTAGACAAACTGATTCCTGTGACGCAAAAACATGACATTGAAGGATTGGTGATGGGTGCTACTGAGTGAAGTAGAATAACTGCCCTAATGGAGTCGATGTAATCAATGTTGCCCAAATGGAATGACAAGCACTTGCGTTTTGCCATTGAAGGCGCAGGTGTGGCGCTTTGGGCATGGAATGTGGATAGCGACAAGCTTGTGCTGGATCAGCGCTCCTACGACATGTGGGGCGTGGAAAGCACCACAAAGGTAACGTTTGAGGACTTGTCAGCACACATTCACCCTGCGGATCGCGACCGGGTGCGCGCAGCCTTTGCCGCCAGCCGCGCCGTTATCGGACAATATGAAATCGATTTTCGCATCATCATAGGGGAAGAAGTGCGGTGGATTTCTGCCCGGGGCCAGGGTGAAGACGATGGCATGGTGGACCGAACCATGTATGGCATATTTCTGGATGTCACTGGACGCAAGCAAGCTGAAGAAAGCAATGAATTGCTGGCAGGCGAGATGAGCCACCGGGTCAAAAATCTCTTGGCCATCGCATCCGGTCTCACCGCCATTACTTCGCGGTCTTCCGCGTCAGCCGAAGACATGGCGCGGCAATTGACCAACCGTTTGACAGCACTGGGCCGCGCCCATGATCTGGTTCGACCCTTGCCCGGCCACGCGAAGACCGACGCCTTGCTGGGGGATTTGCTGTCAGTGTTGCTGGCACCCTATGACGATCTCGGCGCTTTCAGCGGTCGCATCCGCGTGTCGGTTCCCCGCATGGGCGTTGGTGAAGCATCAGCAACAACGCTGGCCATGATCATCCACGAACTTGCAACCAACTCCATAAAATACGGCGCCCTGTCTGCGGTCACGGGCACACTTGACGTCTCGTCAATCGGCCATGAAACGGAAGATGTCATTGTGGTCTGGACAGAAAGAGGCGGACCACTCGTGTCCACGCCGTCTGGTCCGGGAGGCTACGGCAGCAAACTCATCAACCGCGCCATGTCCGTACAACTCGACGGCAAGATCACCTGCGACTGGGCCGCAGAAGGTGTGATCGTGACCCTGAAAATGAACAGGAAAAGGTTGGAGGCATAGGTGTTCGCTGCTTTTGGTGGGGGAAAATTACCAGATAGTTGCAAAAAATAAGTGCATTCGCGAAATGCTGAGCGGCCTCGTTTTTTATCGATTTGCATTGTGAAAGCAACGAGGTAGTAGTTCGAGTAAAATGCACTGTCACCGAAATTTGGTTTGATGAAGTTTTGGCTTTTGTTCAGCAACACACAAAGGTTAACAAACTGTAATAATATTTGTGAAAATTGAAAACTTGGTTTATAAGCCAACTGCGCCAGTGCCCGGTATCGGGGGATGGTACAGACGCAGACCTTCACCTGTACTCTTTCAAGGAGATGCGAGATGGACTGCACGCGATCTATTATATTTGCGATTCCCAGCAAAAGCGGATCACCCACGACACAAGTCAAAGTCACCGAAGTCAATGGTGCCTTGTTTTTTGAACTCACTATGCTGGCCCCCGGAAAATCAATCGATTTGCGGGGATTGTTCTTTAATATCAATGACGACAGCAAATTGGCGGGACTGTATCATTCCGGCAGTGGCGGCAAGGTTACCGATTTTGACACCGTCAACGTGATTGATCTGGGCAATGGTGCCAACATGTCAGGTGCGGCACCGCCTTTTGATGTCGGACTGGAGTTCGGAACCTCCGGCACCAAGGATATCATAACGACTGCCAGCTTTACCTTGGACAATACGGCCCACAACCTGACGCTGGATGACATTGCGCACACCTTGTTTGGCGCAAAAATCGATGGCGTCGGCGGGCCAAAGGGCTTTGCCAAACCGACAGTCGTTGCACCTGCGGCACCGGACGCCCATGATGACTCCTACCAGATTTTTGAAGACGGCCAATCCGGCCTGAACGATCCGTCCAAGGTTCCGGAAGGTGTGGTTTTCCAGGTTCTGGCCAATGACACCGATGCTGACGGTGACAAGCTGACGGTCAACCATGTCGAAGGCGCCCAGCATGGCACGGTAACAATCGTTGACGGCGATGATGCCGACCTTCTTGTGGGCGATGCGGTGCTCTACACACCGTTTCTTGATTACGCCGGAGGCGACAGCTTTACCTACTGCATCACCGACAATCACGGCGGCACCGACTTTGCCAATGTGACTGTTGCCGTGACGGCAGTGGCGGATTTGCCGACAATTACATATGAGATTGCGGCTGGTGCAGTGGTGAATGAAATCATCCTGACGGTTACAGCCACGCAAAATGACGCGGACAATTCTGAGTTTATTGACAGCATCGACCTTTCGGGGTTGCCTGCCGGTGTAGTTGTGACGCCAAGTGCCAGCATAAATCCGGCGGGTCAGCCGGGATCGCTGGTGCAACAGTTTGTTCTGACTTTGCCGTTCAATCAGGACACGTCATTCAATCTCGGCATCAACGCCAAGTCACAGGAAGTGTCGAATGGTGACCAACAGCTCGCAACTGTAACGGTTCCTATTGTCTATGAGTTTAACCGCAACGATCTTGATCAATCTTTCAACGCGGTTGACCAAAGTATCTGGTCAAACGGCAACGCGTTCACGTTCCATGACGACCGCTTCCTCGGTGTCAACGAAAGCTGGGACGAGTCAGTTGGCAGTTTTGTGTTTGCTGAAACCAGCGGTCACTTCATCGCCGGATTCCAGTCTACACTGGACTTCTCAGGTGGCCAGATTGATGCAACCGTGCCTTACGACATTACCATCGATACCAATTACAACAAGACAACCGATGTATTGCTGATCGGCGGCGATGCCAGTGTTGCCGCTGGTGCCCAATTCACAACCCAAGGTCCGGCAGGAAGCTATGTTCTCGATTTCCTGTTTGACCTGTTTGTGCATGCGGCTGTAGGTGTCGATTTCGGAATTGACACGTACGACATTTATTCGGTCGATCTGGGCATTGGACCGGTAAACGAGAATATCCTCGATATCAGCAGTGAAGACCTGACGTATACCATTGACCTGCCAGCAGGCTTCTCATTGACATTTGCCTGGCCGGATCTGGACACGACTAGTGTTCCAACC
>JANMEM010000316.1:0-9491 GCA_031376985.1 Hyphomicrobiales bacterium | reverse complement strand
CATCAAGCGCCAGGAGTTCGTGCAGGCAGCGGAAGCCCTTGGCGTTTCCAGTGCAGGTATTCTGCTCCGTCATATCATTCCCAACATGCTCGGTCCCATCATTATTTTTGTCACACTGTTGGTGCCGCAAGTCATTATCCTTGAAAGTTTTCTGTCATATCTGGGGCTCGGCATTCAAGAGCCCATGTCAAGCTGGGGCGTGCAGATTTCTGAAGGTGCCCGTAACATGGAAAGTGCCACTTGGCTTTTGGTGGTTCCTTCAATTATGCTGACAACTACGCTCTTTGCCCTCAATTTTCTCGGTGACGGTTTGCGTGACGCGCTCGACCCGAAGGACCGCTGACATGCAACCGGTTCTCAACATCCGCAACTTGCGGGTCACCTTCAACACACAAGATGGCGAAGTGCTGGCCGTGAAAGGAGCGGACTTTCATGTGCAAGCGGGAGAGACCGTTGCAATTGTCGGCGAGTCAGGTTCCGGCAAAAGCCAATCCATGATGGCGGCCATGGGATTGTTGTCGCGCAACGGCAAGGCCAACGGCGAAGTGTTTTACCGTGGGCAGAATATTCTTGGGCTGTCGAAGCAAGCGCTCAATCAAGTGCGGGGCCGAAAGATCACCATGATCTTCCAGGAACCCATGACCTCGCTGGACCCGCTCTATACCATCGGCAATCAACTGATGGAGCCGATCCAGCACCATCAAGGTCTCTCACAAAGTGCAGCACGCGAAAAAGCATTGGCCATGTTGAAGCTGGTCAAAATTCCAGACGCCGAACGTCGTCTTGCGTCATACCCCCATGAACTTTCAGGTGGTCAACGCCAACGCGTGATGATCGCCATGGCACTCGCCAATGACCCGGATTTGCTCATTGCTGATGAGCCCACAACTGCGCTGGACGTGACAATTCAGGCCGAAATTCTGGAATTAATTGCAGAGTTGCAACAGCGCCTTGGCATGGCCATGGTTTTCATTACCCATGACCTCAACATTGTACGACGTATTGCGAAACGTGTTTACGTCATGCGCAATGGCGAGGTGGTGGAGGAGGGGGAAACCCGAAGCGTGTTTGCCAACCCCAAACACGAATATACCCGTGCGTTGACATTGGCAGAACCAACAGGACACAAAGCTCCTGTTGAAGATAGCCTAACCCCGATTCTGCAAGGTCAGGATCTGCGTGTGAGTTTCCATCTGGGCGGGGGATTATTCGGCGGAAAGTCAGTTGAACTGAAAGCTGTCGATCACATTTCACTGTCGCTCAGGCCAGGCCAAACCATCGGCATTGTCGGCGAGTCGGGCTCCGGCAAATCCACATTGGCGCGTGCTCTGCTGCGTTTGGTAAACTGTGCTGGAATGGTAGAGTTCGACGGCCAGGACATCTCCCATCTGGATAAAAAAGCCATGCGTCCCTTGCGGCGTGAATTGCAGATTGTTCTGCAAGACCCCTTTGGATCCCTCAGCCCGCGCATGACGGCGGGGCAGATTGTCACTGAAGGCTTACTGGTTCACGAAAAGCAGATCACTGCGCGTGAGCGGGATGCCCGCGCCATTCAAGCCTTTGAAGAGGTCCAGATTGATCCCGCTCTTCGCAATCGCTACCCGCATGAATTTTCGGGTGGTCAGCGCCAACGCATCGCCATCGCCCGCGCCATTATCCTTAATCCGAAAGTAGTGGTTCTAGATGAAGCCACGTCGGCGCTGGACCGCCAAGTGCAAATGCAAATTATTGAACTGTTGCGTAACCTGCAATCAAAACACAATCTTGCTTACCTCTTCATCAGCCATGACCTTGCCGTTGTGCGCGCCATGTCAGATCACATCATGGTCATGAAGGATGGGAAGTTGGTTGAAGAAGGCGCAACAGAAAAGGTCATGTCGGCCCCGCGGGATCCTTACACGCGCAAACTCATGGCCGCCGCCTTTGCGCATTTGAATTGATCAGGCAGTTCCGTCGCACCATTGCAAACGCCCGTGTTCGAGCAGGCAATATTTTCCCTGAGGTGTCGGTAGCATCACAAGCTCTGCAGGGGCCAGTCCTGCAACAGCACCCATCAAACAGCGGCCCACGGCACCATGCGCAATTACCAATGTTGGCCGCCGCAATTCGGATCTCCAATCATTCACCCGGGCAACGCCATCCTGATAGCTCTCGCCCAGTTGGGGTCGCCAGTAGAAACGCCCCTCTGCATCAGCAGGGTAGACTGGTGAGGCTTTGAGTTCCCAGAACGGCTTGCCTTCCCAAATACCGAATCCCAATTCACGCACACGCGGTTCAATACTGTCCATGTCGCGACCAAGCGCATTCAAAACATATTCTGCCGTCTGCTGCGCCCGTCGCTGTGGGCTGACAACGATATGATAGTCACCCCAATCGATATCTTGTCGCGCCAACAGGGCCGCCACAAACTTTGCTTGCGCATGGCCTGTTTCATTCAGTTCGGTTTCAACTGAACCTTGAATAAGACCGTTTTTATTCCAGTCGGTTTCGCCATGGCGAACGAAGATGATGGGGTTATGCATCGTCTTTGTTGAGTGTCATGTCAGGCGCCGTTGGCACCTTCATGCCAACCACGTGATAACCAGAATCGACATGGTGGATTTCACCCGTGACGCCGCGTGAAAGATCAGAAAGGAAATACATTCCTGCATCGCCAACTTCTTCAATTGTCACAACACGGCGCAGCGGCGAATTATATTCGTTCCATCTCAAAATATAACGGAAGTCGCCTACACCTGACGACGCCAGCGTTTTGATAGGCCCCGCCGAAATCGCGTTGACGCGGATATTCTTGACGCCCAAATCCGCCGCCATATAGCGCACGGAACACTCAAGTGCAGCTTTGGCAACACCCATCACGTTGTAGTGCGGCATCCATTTTTCAGCGCCATAATAGGTGAGCGTCAGCATGGAACCGCCATCTGTCATCAGCTTTTCGGCGCGCTGGGCCACAGCGGTGAAGCTGTAGCAGGAGATGAACATGGTTTTGCTGAAATTTTCCGCCGACGTATCGACATAGCGGCCCTGCAACTCGTCCTTGTCGGAGAATGCGATGGCATGAACGATGAAATCCAGTTTGCCCCACTTTTCCTTGATCATGTCAAAGGCGGCATCAATCGATACCACGTCACTGACGTCACAGGGCACCACCATGTCTGACCCGACTTCGGCAGCCAAAGGATCAACCCGCTTCTTGAGGGCGTCACCTTGGTAGGTGAAGGCTAAGTCAGCGCCCTGTTCGGCGCAAGACTTGGCAATCCCCCAGGCAATTGACCGATTATTGGCAACTCCCATGATCAGGCCTTTTTTGCCAGCCATCAAACCTTTGTTTTCATTCATGATTTACCTCGAAAGCCCTGCCGTGCTGCGCTCTTATGGCTGCGTTAGGTGCCTATTCGCATAGAAACAGTTGAATTAAAAGAGAGGCACTGTTGACAGACAGTCAGTCGTTCTATATTTAACAATTCAGTTAATTAAACGAATTGCTAAATTTGATACGAGTGTTTTATAAAATGACTCCCGATCCCCTCAGTATCAAGCTTCAAGCCTTGGCCGACCCGACACGGCGCGCCATGTTGGCGCGGCTGCGCAGGGGGGAGGCAACAGTCAATGATCTCGCCGCACCTTTTTCAATGTCGCTTCCTGCCATTTCCCGCCACATCAAAGTTCTGGAGAAAGCGGGCCTCATCACCCGCACACACGTTGCCCAGCAGCGGCCCTGCCGTCTGTCGTCCGACGGCCTGAGGGAAGTCGATGAGTGGCTGAATGTCTATCGTGAACAATGGCAGGACCGCTTGGACCGCCTTGAAAACTATATCAAGACCATAAAGGAGTGAACCCATGTCCCTGCTGTCCCAAACCCTGTTGCCCGCCGACAAACCCATGATCATTACAACGCGCCTGATTGCGGCACCGCGTGCATTGCTGTGGAAGGTGCTCACCACGCCGGAGCATCTCCAGCATTTCTGGGGCCCTGATGGTTTTACCAACACTTTTAAGACGTTTGATTTTCAAGTGGGCAAAGAAGCCCGTTTCACCATGCACGGGCCAGATGGAACCGACTGGCCCAATCGCCTGGTGTTCCTCGCCATCGATCCGCCACGCCTGTTGCGCTGGGACCATGACAATGGCGGCGAAGGCGACGTTGATCACAAGTTCAGGGGCGAAATGGAGCTGACAGAAGAAGGCGACAAGACCCACGTTGAACTGCGAATGTTTGAAAAAACCATTGCCGCCCGCGATGCCGTTGCTCAATACGCAGTTGAAGGCGGCAAGCAGAACCTTGACAGGTTGGCCGTGTACGTTGCTCCAATGGTGACCGAGAAAAACCGCTTTGTCATCGAGCGTTCGTTCCCCGTATCACAGGAACGTTTGTTCTGCGCCTGCACCGATGTGAAGGAAATGACGCAATGGTTCTCACCCGCTGGCATGACAACCATCAAAGCCGAACAGGATTTGAAACCGGGGGGCATTTATCACTATGGTCTCTCGTCAGGGCAGGGCAACGAGATGTGGGGCCTCGTCACCTACAAGGAGGTCACGCCGCATTCGAGACTGGTTTATCGCCAGAGTTTCTCTGACCCACAGCGCGGTCTCACCCGCCACCCCATGGCAACCACTTGGCCCTTGGAAATGCTGACCGTCATGGATTTCATTGCAGAAGGTGAGAAGCAGACTCGCCTCAAGATCAGCTGGATTTATTCCGGTGTAGATGATGTCGAAGGCGACACCTTCCGTGCCGCACACGACGGCATGACGGGTGGCTGGACGGGAACACTGGATGGGCTCTATGCTTACCTGACAAATAATTTGTGATGAAATGAGTTGAAGATGTCACTTTCAGAAATGGCGACGCTCACCGCCTCTTTGGGCTTTACCGATCGCAACGATCCATTCAAACTCTTTGCTGAATGGTTTGAGGATGCAAAGAAGTCCGAACCCAACGACCCCAATGCCATGGCCCTGTCGACTGTTGATGACGAGGGCCTTCCCAACGTCCGCATGGTGCTGATGAAAGACTTTGATGACAAGGGTTTCGTCTTCTACACCAACTTTGAAAGCCAGAAGGGCCAGGAGATTCTGGCAACGGGGAAAGCTGCTGTCGTATTTCACTGGAAGTCTTTGCGCCGCCAAGTGCGGGTTCGGGGATTGACTGAAAAGGTGTCAGATGCCGAGGCCGATGCCTACTTCAAATCCCGCCCGCGCGATTCACGCATCGGCGCTTGGGCCTCGCAACAATCGCGGCCTTTGACAGCGCGTTTCGAACTCGAAACTGCGGTAGCCTATAATACCGCCCGTTTCGGCATAGCCGACATTCCAAGACCGCCCCACTGGTCAGGCTTACGCATCAAGCCATTGTCGATAGAATTCTGGCACGATCGCCCGTTCAGGCTGCATGATCGCGTGGTGTTCAGACGGGGTAAACCTGAGGGAGAATGGAACAAGGCGAAGCTCTATCCGTAAATACATTGTATTGACAATCCATGCTAGATTCTTTAAGCCGCTAAAATGAAAGAAAAAATCCGGTGGGACCCTGACAAAGAAGATAAAATCTTTGCGGAAAGAGGGCTGTCATTCAGGCTGGTTGTAGAGGCAATTGAAGATGGGGCTTACATTGCCGACATCGAACACCCAGATGAAAAACGCAAACATCAGCGAATATTGCTTATCCGAGTAAATGGTTATGTTTGCGCAGTGCCTTATGTGGAGCGCGACGGAATAATGTTTTTGAAAACCATGTATTTCGACAGAGAATACAATGAGATTTATGGAGGACCAGATGGACAAGAAATTTGACGGCTACAAAAAAGTGTCAGTGTGGTCTCCTTTTGTCAATCAAGTGCTGGACGAAGAAGAACAGCAAATTGAAAAAGATATTGCTGCAGGACTTTATGTAGAGGCGCCAGATCAGGCGGAAAGATTGAAGCAATGGCAACAAGCAGCGGCGTCGATGCGAAAACGTTCGCCTGTCACCGTGCGCCTCATGGAGAGGACTATTTCTTCATTGAAGTCTCGAGCTCTTGAAGAAGGGGTGCCATATCAGACACTCATGTCATCTGTTTTACATAAATATGTCACGGGTCGTTTTAAAGAACGGGATTGAACGTGACTGACACCCGTAAAACCCTCATCCTCACTGGTGCTTCGCGCGGCATTGGTCATGCGACCGTTAAACGCTTCTCCACAGCGGGATGGCGCGTCATTACCTGTTCGCGCCAGCCCTTTCCGGATGATTGCCCTTGGGATGCTGGACCAGATGATCACATCGTCGTTGATCTGGCGTCGTCTGAAGACACGCACAAAGCCATTGCTGTGATGCGCGAAAAATTGCTCGAACACGGCGGCAAGCTCGATGCGTTGGTGAACAACGCCGCCATCAGTCCGAAGTTGGCAGGCGGCGCCCGGATGAATTCCCTGGAAACAGCAGAGCAGGATTGGAAGACCGTATTCCAGATCAACTTCTTCGCGCCTATCATGTTGGCGCGCGGACTGTTGAATGAACTCAAGACTGCAAAAGGTGCCGTGGTCAACGTCACTTCAATTGCGGGTACGAAGGTGCATCCTTTCGCCGGTGCCGCTTACTCGACATCGAAAGCCGCACTTGCCTCGCTCACCCGCGAAATGGCCTATGATTTTGGCCCGCTTGGTGTGCGTGTGAATTCCATTTCGCCGGGTGAAATTGAAACCTCAATCCTGTCGCCTGGTACCGAAAAAATCATTCCGCACATTCCACTGCGCCGGTTGGGTCAGCCGGAAGAAGTTGCAAAAGCCATCTATTTCCTCTGCACCGAAACCTCATCCTATATTTCGGGGGCGGAATTGCACATCAATGGCGGTCAACATGTCTAACCGCAACCTGCGGCCTGAAACCATTGCCGCCCATGCCATGAACGCAACTGATGCGGTCACGGGTGCAGTGGTGCCGCCCATTCATATGGCGACCACCTATGCGCGGGATGAAAATTATCTGCCACTGCTGAAAGAGAATTATCAACGCAGCGGCGGCCCGACACTTTGGCAGGCCGAGGAGATTATCGCCAAACTTGAAAAAGGCCCGGAATGCCTGCTTTTCCCATCGGGTATGCAGGCCATTGCAACGTTGTTTGAAACCATTCCCGCGGGTGCCCATGTCGCGGCCCTTGACACCATGTATTATGGCACGCGCGATTGGTTGAAGCAGCTGGAAAGCAAAGGCCGCATTGCGCTCACCCTGTTCAATGCGCGTGATACCCAAGGTTTGGCCAAAGCCTTGCGCCCTGGCAAGACGGACCTTGTCTGGATTGAAACACCGCTGAACCCGACATGGGATGTTGTCGACATTGAAGAAACTGCAAAAGCCGCCCACGCTGCAGGGGCAATCCTCGCGGTTGATGCAACGGCCACCGCTGCTGTCACCACCCAGCCGCTGACGTTGGGGGCGGATATTGTTTTCCACTCCGTCACAAAATATCTGAATGGTCATTCGGATGTGCTTGCAGGAGGCCTTGTGACAGCGGACGTCAACGACCGCTGGAAAATGATCCGTATGCTGAGGAACAAGGTGGGTGCACCACTTGCTCCCTTTGAATGTTGGTTGTTGATGCGCGGAATGCGCACATTATTCGTGCGTTACCGTGAGGCCTCAGCCAATGCCAAGGCCATTGCCCGGCATTTCGCCAGCCACCCGAAAATTGAAGCCGTACTCTATCCAGGCCTCGCCACTCATCCCGGCTACGAAATTGCCAGGAAGCAGATGCTGGACGGCTATGGCGGCATGATGAGCCTTTTGATTAGAACTGATTTTGCAGGTGCGCAGAAATTCTGCACGCGCCTGAACGTGATCGTCCCTGCCACATCACTGGGCGGCTGCGAAAGCCTGGCCGAACACCGGAAGACCGTTGAAGGGCCGACTAGCCCCGTTCCGGACAATCTGGTGCGGTTCTCCATCGGAATCGAAAACGTCAATGACCTGATTGGCGACATCGAACAGGCCCTCGCCACGATTTAACCATCAAGATTACAAATGCGAAAGGCTGCGACGGATTAGCCGCAGTCATCCGTCCTATGGGCATCGATAACCCAAAGGATAGAAAATGAACACTCTTGCAAAAATTTCCCTTGCTTCTGCCTTGATGCTCTCGGCTGCTTTCGGCGTAGCGTCAGCCCAACAGGCCAATGACGCACCTCCACCTCCTCCGGGCATGGAGGACGCTACCGGTCCTGATGCTGGCCCCGTCGATTGCAAGGACATGATGGGTCGTCATGGCGGCAAACACGCAGGTCGCGAAGGCGGGCGCGGTGAAGGTCGTCGTGGTCCGGGTGGCCCTGGAATGCGCATGATTGACGCCAACAGCGACGGCGTTATCGGTGACGATGAAGCCGCAACCTTGGCCGATGGTGCGTTCAGGCGCATGGATCAGGACCGAGATGAGAAAGTAACCGAGGCTGAATTCATTGCTGGGCCCGGTGGACACAAGGGTTGGTTCAACTGGAACAGTGCCGAAACCGCAGCGGTACAAAAGGTTCGCACCGATGCTTTCGCAACCCTTGATGCCAACAAGGACAAAAGCCTCGACAAGACGGAATTCTTTGCAGATGCCAAAGCCAAACTGGCTGCGGCAGACACTGACAAGGACGGAAAAGTAAGTCCTTGGGAATTCCGCGCCAGCCGCTGAAGTGTGACACTTTAATTGCAGCGGGTATGTCAGCAATAAATCTGGCATGCCCGCTTCTTCACAAGCAATAAAATGAAACCTTCGCTTTCTTGACCATATAATAGTTATTGATTTTTCTGTGTGTCCGGAGAAAAAGCCCCCAACCTCACAGGAGCAAATCATGAAAGCCAAACTTGGCATGTCCCCCATCGCGTGGTGGAACGACGACTTGAAGGAACTCAGCGATGATGTGTCGCTGGAGGAATGTTTGCGCCAGTCGCGGTCAGCGGGATTTACCGGCATGGAAATGGGACAGCGGTTTCCGTCGGATCCCGCTGTCATGTTGCCCATTTTGAAAGCGGCTGATGTGACACTGTGTGGCGGCTGGTTTTCGGGCACCTTGGTTGACGATGATGTGGCATCAAACAAGGCGCGCATCCAGCCGATGATTGAATTGTTCAAAGCCGTGAAGGCGCCGTGTATTGTTTATGGCGAAGTGGCCCGTTCCATTCAGGGCGACCGGTCCAGGCCTTTGGCGACGAAACCCAAAATCTCTGATGACGAAATGAAAGCCTATGGCCGCAAGGTGACGGAATTGAGCGACTGGGCGGCAGCGCAAGGCATGCCCTTGTCCTATCATCATCATATGGGTGCAGTAATCGAAACAGAAGCTGAACTTGATGCCTTTATGAATCATTCGGGCGTTCCCTTGTTGATTGATGCAGGCCATCTGGAATTCGCAGGCGGCAACGCACTTCGCGCCATCGACAACCACCACAAGCGTATCACCCATGTGCATACAAAAGACATTCGCCGCTCCGTCGTGAATGGTCTGGATCGTTCGAAGCAATCCTTCCT
>JANMEM010000133.1:0-21140 GCA_031376985.1 Hyphomicrobiales bacterium | reverse complement strand
GGATCGCGGTTCAAAACACTGCCGAAGCAGGCCCCCGGTATTGTCAGGCTTATTCGGCCTTGAGGTTACCGGCTGACGATTTGCCTGTGCGCTTGTCCTGCACAATTTCGTAACCGATCTTCTGGCCTTCGTTGAGGCCGTTCATGCCGGCGCGTTCGACTGCGCTGATGTGAACGAAAACGTCTGGTCCGCCGGCTGCTGGCTGAATGAAGCCGAAGCCTTTTTGGCCGTTGAACCACTTTACTGTACCTGAGGGCATCCTGGGTAATCCTTTTCGAGATGCTATTGTCTTAACTTCCCCACGCCCGAGTTTGGACGCAAAAAAGCTGCCTATCGATGTTCTGGTGGAGAGTAGGCTTTGACACTTGCAGTCTTGAAAGTGTGGAGCCGAGCCCGATCGGCCGAAAACACGATGAGAATTACATAGAGTGAATTCCAAAAAAGCGCAAGTGGCTCTGCGGCAACCACAGAACTGGACCTTGCGATGCGGCTTGAAATTGCAGGCCAAACGGTTCATTGCTCCCCCCACAAGCCCACAGGAGACTCAATGGCTAAAGAAGAACTGCTCGAATTTGAAGGTTACGTGTCGGAATTGCTGCCAAACGCCATGTTCCGCGTGAAGCTGGAACACAATGCCCATGAGATCATCGCCCATACCTCCGGCAAGATGCGGAAGAACCGCATCCGCGTGCTGGCAGGCGACAAGGTCATGGTTGAAATGACGCCCTATGACTTGACCAAGGGCCGCATCAACTACCGCTTCAAATAATCCTGATGGCTGAGCCCGCTGCCCCCAAATTCGTGCTGGCCAGCGCCTCGCCGCGCAGGCTTCAGCTGTTGGACCAGGTGGGGCTTCAGCCTGACCTGTTGAACCCGACGGACATTGACGAAACACCCCAGCGCCGGGAAACCCCGCGCCGCCTGGCCTTGCGGCTGGCTGAACAAAAAGCCAAGGCCGCGATCAATGCGCCGCTGGTCCGTGCGCTTGGCCCCAGGACAATCATTCTCGCGGCTGACACGGTGGTGGGGCTTGGGCGCCGGGTATTGCCGAAGGCCGATACGCCTGAAGTCGCGCTCGATTGCATGCGCCTCTTGTCCGGGCGGTCGCACTGGGTTTATTCCGCCGTCGCAGTTGTCTCGCCTTCAGGCAGTGTCACCACACGTTGCAGTGAAACCAAGGTGCGGTTCAAGCGCCTGTCGCGCGAGGACATGGACACCTATCTGAAATCCGAGGAATGGCGCGGCAAGGCGGGTGGCTATGCCATTCAGGGCCGTGCTGCGGTGTTTGTGCGCTATCTCGCAGGCAGCCATTCCGGTGTCGTGGGGCTTCCACTTCACGAAACCCTGACACTGCTCGAAGGAGCAGGCTACCCCGTCCACAAGGTTTGGGCCAATGCGCCAGTGGCGCTGTTCTGATGGTCGAGCCTGTGGTGTTCAAACCGCGGCGGCCCTGCCCCATTTGCAAGAAGCCGTCTCATGTAAAGTTCCATCCGTTATGTTCCAACCGCTGTGCGCAGGTTGACTTGGGTCGCTGGATGGGCGGCAACTATGCCATCCCTGTTGTTGAGGGTGATGACCGACCCGATGAGGGTGGAGACGAGAGCTAATCGGTCCACATATGTTGGAGTGTGTAAGCCGTGGGGATCAACATAACTACGAGCCACAAAAACGCCGATGCCATTGAATTTCGCTGCGCCGGCAAAAGCCGTTCAAACAGCGCAACCGGAACTCCCGTAATGATTGCATGCAACATTGTCATCACCGTTGCGCTGAGTATGATCATCCACATCAAGGGTGCAGGCAGAAAGCCGGGATACCAGATGCCCTGCAAGGCAAATAGCATAAATGCCTTTGGGGAGAATATGCCGTTTAACACGCTAAGTGCTGCAACGGCGATGTAGGCCAACCAACGGGTCATGTCGGTGGCACAGGTGGCAACATCTGAAAGGCTGCCAGCCCCAGATAAAACGCAAGGCGCAGGCTCAACAGCCAGAATATCGTGAGCAGAGGCTGAAGCCTTGCGGGGATGATTGCAGGCGTTATCGCCCCTACAGTTTGTACCATGGGCAAGGCCACCAAACGCAACCAGCCTGAACCAGGAATCTTGACCGGCAGAACCGTCGCAAAAAAGACCAAAGCAGCCATGAGTACCAAACCCTGGAAGACAATTTCGAAGAGCGCGGCATGGATCATTCCGGTGATCATAGAGGATTTGCGGGATTCAACAAAGTAATCTCCCTGAATGCGCGGTGATCGGCTATGATCACGATAAGGCAAGTTTAAACTGGCCGCTAAAAACAAATGAGGGAGCACATAATGACTGCATCAACTGCCGTGCCTGCGCGGGGTACCAACATGACGAAGGACGAAAAATTCGTCATTTTCGCATCATCCACCGGCACCGTTTTCGAATGGTATGACTTTTATCTTTACGCCACACTGGCACCGTTTTTCGCGGCGCTGTTTTTTCCACCAGGCAACCAGACCTGGGCGCTTCTCGGCGCACTCGCGGCCTATGCCGCAGGCTTCCTCGTTCGTCCCTTCGGCGCATTGTTGTTCGGTCGCCTCGGTGACATGTGGGGTCGCAAATATACATTCCTCGTGACAGTTGTTGTCATGGGTGTCGCTACATTTCTGGTTGGCCTTTTGCCGACCTATGCGCAAATCGGCGAACTGGCACCGATCCTTCTCGTTGCCATTCGGCTGCTGCAAGGCTTGGCGCTGGGCGGTGAATATGGTGGGGCCGCAACCTATGTGGCGGAACATTCCGCCAATGGCCGTCGCGGCTATGCCACCAGCTGGATCCAAACCACGGCGACGATTGGTTTCTTCCTTGCACTAATGATTATCGGCTTGCTGCGTTATAATATGGACCCGGTTGCCTTCAAAGAATGGGGCTGGCGTATTCCGTTCCTCGGTTCTGCATTCCTGTTGGCCTTTTCCATCTGGGTGCGTTTGAAGTTGCATGAATCACCCGTGTTCCAACGCATCAAGGCCGAAGGCAAAGCCTCGAAGTCGCCAATCCGTGACTCGTTCTTCAAGTATCCCAATAACAAGTTCGCTTTGCTTGCTCTGCTGGGCGCTACGATGGGACAAGGTGTTGTGTGGTATACGGCGCAATTCTATGCCTTGTTCTTCATCGGTGGTCCGTTGAAGGCCAATTTTGACGACACCTACATCATCGTGGGCGTTGCGTTGTTGATTGGTACACCGATGTTCATTCTTTTCGGATGGCTGTCGGATCGTATTGGTCGCCTGAAGATCATTCTTGCGGGCTGTGTGATTGCGGCACTTACATATTTCCCGATCTATCACAAGCTCGCGGAATTTGTGAATCCGGATCTCAATGCGTTCTCCAATTCCGCCAAAATTACGGTGACTTCTGATCCGGCAAACTGCCACTTCACGATCTTCCCGATCCGAGGCGTGACAGTTGAAGGCGACTGCGACAAGGCCAAAAGCTTGCTGACGTCAAACGGCATTTCCTTTACCTCGGCGAATGGTGCTGCGGGCTCGGCGGCAACGCTTGAAATCAACGGTGTCAAGGTCGAAGGCTTCTCAGCCTTTGGCTGGTCCAAGGCGCTTGCCACTGCGGGCTATCCGCACATGACAGTGGCCGAAGGTTCAGTAACGTTGACCAAGGATGAAACAGACGCACTGGTGAAGGCGCAGGCCGACAAGAAGCCGGCAGATGCCATCATCAACGCTGCCCGTAAAACGGCTGATGCTGCTGCAAAGCCATTGACGGCAATTAACAGTGTTGGCGTACCAACAGTCGGTGCTGATGGTTCGTCAACGGTTGCAGTGGGTGAAATCAAAACGTCTTTCGCAAAGAAGGAAAACATCAATTACGTCGGCGCCATTGCGCTGGTGGCATTGATGATGCTGTACGTCGGCATGGTCTATGGTCCAATCGCCGCCTTCCTGGTGGAATTGTTCCCGTCCAACATCCGCTACACCTCCATGTCATTGCCCTACCATATTGGTAACGGCTGGTTTGGAGGCATGTTGCCATTGTTCGCCACTGCCTATGTGGCCTACACGGGCGACATCTATGCGGGCCTCTGGTATCCGATCATATTCGCCTTGATCACGGCTGTGGTTGGCTTCCTGTTTCTCAAGGAAACCAAAGACGTGGATATTGCCAAGACGTAACCTGGTGTTAACTGATGGAGAAACTCCGGTTGAAAGACCGGGGTTTTTTCTTGGCTGGAGACTGGACAAGCGCTGGCGTCTTGCTTATAGAACCGCCTAAGTGCCCAGATAGCTCAGTTGGTAGAGCAGCGGATTGAAAATCCGCGTGTCGCTGGTTCAATTCCGGCTCTGGGCACCATTTTCGTTCTCCATCGTAGGCAATTCAAGCCTTGGACAGCGTTGCAACAAGGTCCTTCACTACAATTTCTGCAACTTCAGCACAATTCTGCAAACCTTGCGAAAAGGGATGCCGTTGCAATAACTGGGGCATTGCTACGCAATATATTGGCAGATTCATATGCGGTAACAAATCGAGTTTGAAGGGAGCTTCAATTGGCTTTTCCTTGTCGTTCAAGAGAGTTACCAGAGTGGGAAATGGCAATTCACCAGGCGGTGCAGTACTCTGGCCTCGCGCATCAATCAGGACTTCGAATTCAAAACTTCCGTCGTCAAGTTCAACACGCACGCCAAGGTTCGGCAAATCTTCAAATTTTGCATCCTCACCGGTCTCTAGCAAAGATAACACGCCAGCCCTATGCATGGCGATAATGCGTGCGATGGAAAGATGGGGTACTGCTGCGTAGCAGTCGGCAAATACCGGAAGCAACTTTTCACTGAACAGTTTCCAGTCTTCAGCATCAAGTGCCCGCAATGCCAAATCAAATTCTTCATGAGCACGCATTAGCACATAGCGATGGGGAATTGTCTGGCGGTCCCGCATTGAGTTGCGAACCTGGGCGAAATCCTTTTCGACCGCAACCAAACCGCCCAATTGTTGTCGACGTTGGAAATAAGCTTTGCCGAATCCGTCTATTGTTCGCGCGCCTTCTCCAAGTCCCGACAAATAGCCAGGATCTGCGAGGTCCAGTTCTGACAACAATAAATTGAAAACCCGTTGCAACAGACCGGCACTCCCCAGGGCAACCTCCACATTCACAGCTTCGCTGGTGATCACTTTCAAAGGCAGGTAAGGATAGACATAATAGAAGTCACCTTCGGGCATAATGCCCATCTTGGAGATCATGGTGACGGTAAATTGTTGCTGGTCCTTGTCGGGAATCCACGAAATGGACCCGGGTTCTTCAGTAAATTCACCTCGCGCAAATCCAAGGGCAACCACAATATCAATCGCCGACAGTGATGAGCCTAAAACTCCAACGTTCTTTTCGTGCAGTTCAGTCACGCGCGTATAGGGCCAAGGTGAAAGCAGCGGCACATTTTCAATCATAGGCCGAGACGACCAGACATGCCCAGTTGCTATCACAACGCAATCGAACATATCGAGCGTGTCGTTTGATCCCGTTTTCACAAAGGTCTTGCCGCCACTTGCATTGCCAATGTCTACGACTTTGGAATTGCTTCTGACCTCAACCACACAACCCAATTCTGATAACGATTTAGCAAGTTCCAAAAATTCATTTTGAAGAAATTCGCCAATAAGCACCCGCGGATAGAATGCCCTTGCGTGCACATCATTTGAAGATAGTTCCCACTCGTTGAGTTCACGTTCCCGCAGCGTTCGCAACCACTGCACCAAACTTTGTGTGACGATGGGAATTTCTCTGCTAAAAGCATTGCAGAGCATATAGTCAGCATTGCTTTCAACTGAATATGGCATGCCGGGACCGGGAGTTGGCCCGGCCTCAAATATCACAATTCCCAATTTATGACCGGATTTCAGAAGCTCTTTCAGGATATAGAGGGAGGTTGCTCCACCACCCACTATTCCAATACGTGACTGAACCATTTGATTTCAATATTTCATGTGTCAGCTGAAAAATTGAGTTTCTGAGCCTCACGCCAAAGTGCGTACATTCGGTTCCCGGTCATAAAAACGTTGACCAGCTGCTTTGATAAAGGAACTGCCGAGATCAGTAACACCAGCATCCGTTTCGACCCCTGCTTTATCAAGCAATGATGTTGCTCCGCGATCATGTCCAATGGCTTTCAAATGCCCAAAGGCATCCATGACGAATTGGACAGCGGCTGCTTCGCGACAAAGTTTGGCAGCTGCTTCAGGAGTCAACACAAGCGCAATTGCGTCAAAAGTGCACGAGGGAGATCCAGCCAATTGCCCATCTGCGTCGAGTGAGCCAGCAGTTGTTTTGATATTCTTCAGTCGAGGTGCAACAATAAAAGACTTTCCGCCAGCCTTCTCGACAGCCACCTTGACTGACTTGATGGCGGCGGCGTCTGACCCGTCGTCAATCAATATCCCCACCTTGCGCCCGGCAATTGTGGCTTTGAAATTTTTGACTATAGAAAGCGCAGGTGACGCCGGCATGTCGACAGGGGCTCGCGCGACTTCGCTTGCCTTGGGCAAGGCGATACCGATGCCCGAAGCAACCCGTTTGGCCAAGTCTTCGTCAATATTGCGCAAACGGCTCAGAACCCTTTGCTGTACGTGAGTAAGTGTAAGTTTTGAAAGCTCAAACACCAGCGCAGACGCAATATGTGCCTGCTCGATTTTTTCCTGCGAGATATAGAACATTCGCGCTTGCGAGTAGTGGTCTGCAAAGAGCTCTGCGCGAATACGCAGCTTTTCACCCCCATCGTTTCGCTCATCGTTCAACGCGAAGGTGGCGAAACCCTTCGCAGCACTTTCGCGCGGGCCTCCGTCTTCACCGGCTTCGGCAAGACTGTTTGGTTCATAATTTGCCCGGCCTTTTGGCACCATGGTCTGCATTTGCCCATCACGCTGGAAATTCATGAAGGGACATTTGGGTGCATTGATGGGGATTTGGTGAAAGTTGGTCGTACCCAGCCTCGATTTTTGTGTGTCGAGATAGCTGAACAAGCGCCCCTGCAACAGAGGATCATTTGTAAAATCAATTCCTGGAATAATATTTGTCGGAAGAAACGCCACCTGTTCGTTCTCCGCGAAGTGATTGTCTGGATTTCGATTCAAGGTCATGCGGCCAATGATCTGAACTGGCAAAATCTCCTCAGGGATCAATTTGGTGGCATCCAAAACATCGAAGGGCAAGCCTTTTGCAAACTCTTCATCAAAAACCTGGACGCCAAGATTCCATTCAGGAAAATCACCATCATCAATGGCTTGAAACAAGTCGCGACGATGAAAATCAGGATCAGCGCCTGCGAGTTTCACGGCTTCATCCCAGACGGTTGACTGGATGCCTTGCAAGGGCTTCCAATGAAATTTTATAAAGCTGCCCTTTCCCTCGGCATTGACAAAACGGAAGGTATGCACACCGAATCCTTCAATCATGCGCAAACTGCGGGGAATGGTCCGATCTGACATTGCCCACATGATCATATGCATCGACTCGGGCATCAGTGATATAAAATCCCAGAACGTATCATGGGCGCTTGCCGCCTGTGGGAATCCCTTGTCGGCTTCCATTTTAACAGCATGAACAAGATCCGGAAATTTGATGGCGTCCTGGATAAAGAACACTGGAATGTTGTTTCCAACCAAATCCCAGTTTCCCTCTTGCGTATAGAATTTGGTCGCAAAACCTCTCACATCACGCGGCGTATCAACCGATCCTGCTCCACCTGCGACAGTCGAAAAGCGCACGAAAACTGGGCACTCTTGTCCCTTCTTCTGAAAAATCTGGGCTTTGGTCAGTTCGGGAATTGCCTTGGTGCACACAAATGTGCCGTGTGCAGCAGAGCCTCGTGCGTGCACAATGCGTTCCGGAATTCTTTCGTGGTCAAAATGGAATATCTTCTCCCGCAAGACAAAGTCTTCGAGCAAGGTTGGTCCCCTTTCCCCCGCACGAAGGCTGTTCTGGTTGTCACTGATCTTGTGACCGTGACTGTCCGTGAGGATTGCTGATCCTGCCTCCTGGTGGGTTTCACCACCATGCCCAGTGCGGGAGTTCTTGACCTTCATAGCTTTGTCCATGGTTATCAATCCTTTTTATTTGGCGACAGCAATGGTCCTGCGACGGGAAAACCAACGATCAAAAACCACGCCATCATCCCGATGATTTCCACCCACACCAGCGGCCCAATAGGCAGCAGCAGCGCCCACCAGCAAAGCCGCAGCGGCAAGAAATGCCGAGAGCACTGCTGTTTTACGTGCACGTTCCGCAAGCCGCGCGGCCTCAGCTTTTGCGGCATCCGCTTGAGATAAAACATCGGTCACCCGCAAGGTCGCCTCTGCAGGTGTGATACCGGTTTGCTTTGAAACCAGAAGCGCGAGGTAGTCTTGGTCAGCCTGTGACATTGCACCGGTAACAGTCTTTGCGAGAATGCGGCTAACTTCGTCTACGCGTTGTGGAGATGTTTCATTTGAGTCTGACCTCAAAAGCAAGTCCGTGAAATAGGCGCCCGGGTTTGCAGTCGCTACTGAAACGGAAGCGTTAGCAACATTTCCTGCCGCATTGAGTGCGGCTCCAATTCCACTTGTAGCCAAATAGGCGGCCAACAGAACAGCCCCCGCCCATACGACCAAGCCGTGCGCTCCGTCGCGAACATCAACTTCGTGTTCCGTGGCGTCATAGTGGCGATGGCGCATGCGACCTGTCAGATAAGCGCCAGCCATAAAGCTCGAAATTTGAACCCAAAGTACATAGGAAACAGCAGCAACGACCGCCGCGAGAGAAAATGCTTCACCACTGGCCTTTCCGCTGTATGAGAAACCGATTGCCGAACCGAACGTTAAAAGTACGATTGAAATCGCACTGGCAAAAACCAGTCCCGCAAATATCGCGGGCCAGTCCATATAGGAGTCGTGTCTTTTGCCTGATGCTGTAATTTCCGAAACAGCTACTGTTTGGGGAATCATGGCGATTACCGCATACCAAAGAATGAGAGAACCGCCAAAACGACGACGACCAAACCAACCAGATAGATTATGCCATTCATGAGAGTGTTCCTTTTTTAAAGTTCCAAGTTGTGAGAAAATTTGGTGACCGGGAGAGTCCGTTGCTCAACGCACGAAGAGCGCCAATAATATGATGATCCACACAGGAACACCCACCAGCCAGAGAATGAGAGAGCGCATGACTCGATCCTTTCATGCTGAATTTGAAATGAGATATTCCTAAAATCTCATCGTACAAGAATTTGTTCCGCGCTCACACCACGGCACAATTGTACCGTGGTGTTGCCCCGAAACGAAAATTTATGCCGCTTCGGCCCGTTCGTTGATGACTGAAATCGCAAGATCGGTGAGTGCAGCGTCCGTATTCTTTTCTTCCTGCAATGTTGCTTCAAGAAGTTTCACCGCACCACTGATGCCAAGTTCACCTGCCCAGCACTTGAGCGTGCCGTAACGTGACATTTCGTAATGTTCAACAGCTTGCGCCACTGCAAGAAGGGCTGGATCAAGTGCGGGTGAGCCCTTGTATTCTTCAATCAGGCCTTCGCCTTCTTTGACAATGCCCATGATGGCATCGCAGGTCTTGGCTTGCGGCTTTGCGTCGATCAAGGCGAAAACCTCTTCCAGCCGTTTGACGTGGCCTTCCGATTCAATTTTGTGCTTTTCAAATGCCTTTTTGAGTTCGGGCGACGTGGCAGCTTTTGCCATCTTCGGCAGAGTTGCAACAATCTTCTTCTCAGCGAAATAGACGTCCTTCAAAGTATCGTGAAACAAATCGTCCAGCATTTTGGGGGCCTTGGCCATGGTCTTTCTCCTTAGTTGATGTTAAGTCTTGACTCTGCGCTTCGTCGTTGGCGCTTCGTGTTGGGTGGGATTTTTACGATCCCTCGGGCATCACCGTCATGATCAAATTTATCCCACACGCCATTTCGGCAGGCGGAACGCTGCTTCCATTGAGACAGGCGAAAACTGTGAGAAAATCGATTTCATTTTGAACCTCGCCTTTAAAATGGGCGGCGTTATGCGGATTGCTTATTGTGGAATAACGTGGCCAGCGTCTGGGAGTTCCACCCGATTTTATTTTTTATGAGGGACGCATCGGCAGGAACGCCAGGATTCGAGTTACGGATACGACGCAAAGGGTGAGTGGCGTGGGATTTAATCCAGACGACTGCCCGTTGACCTGACTATTAAAAATAAATTTCGGGACATTGTATTGTGGGAGACCACATTTCAGCCAAACCGCTGACAGCTCTCTCTCATACCATGGCAAGAGACTCTGTGCGGATGGCGTCGAGCACTTGCCTCTGGATTGACTGGAATGCGGGTGTGGAGACAATGTCGTAGGGTCGCGGACGCTCCAGATTTACCGGGATGATGGTCTTGATACGGCCCGGTCGGTTTGTCATGACGGCGACGCGGTCTGAGAGATAGACCGCCTCTTCCACGTCATGGGTGATGAACAATACAGTGAGGCGGTGTTGCTCCCATATTCCTGTGAGGAGTTCCTGCATGTGGTGGCGCGTCAGCGCGTCAAGTGCTCCAAAGGGTTCGTCCATCAGCAACATCTTGGGGCGGTAACTCAAGGCGCGGGCGATAGCGACGCGTTGTTTCATGCCGCCTGAAAGTTCTGCGGGATAGGCGTTTTCAAAACCATCCAGACTGACGAGATGAAGATGATCCCGCGCAATTTCAATGGCATCGCGCCTGGATTTTCCGGCAGCTTTCAGTGCGAATTCCACGTTCTGCTGCACGGTGAGCCACGGCAACAATGTATAGCTTTGAAATACCACACCGCGATCGAGTCCGGGATTGGTGATCGGTTCTCCGTCGATGGATATGCTGCCGTCGCTCTGGTTTTCGAGGCCTGCTGCTATCGACAACAATGTGGATTTGCCACAGCCCGAGGTTCCGACAAGGGACAGAAATTCATTTTCGCCAATGGTGAGATCAACACCCTTGAGTGCGACCGTGCTTCCACGATCGGTGACAAAGGTTTTGTCGAGACTGCTGATTTCCAGTTTGGGTCTGAGCATCACCGAACCTGGAGATAGCGGAACAGGCGGCGGCCCGTATATTTCATGAACTGGTCGGTAGCGAGGCCGAGAATGCCGAGGATGAGGAGATAGCCAAAAATCAGATCTGTCTGGAAAAAGCGTTGTGCCGTGGTGATGCGGTAGCCAAGCCCCGATGTTGCGGCCACAAGTTCCGCCACGACAAGCCATGTCCAGGCCCAGCCCAGACTGATGCGCAGGGAATCCCATATGGCGGGCATGGCCGATGGCAATACGATGCCTCTTAAAATGCGCCGTTCCGGCATTTGCAGGGTGCGGCCCAGATTGATGAAATCACGCGGTACGGCTTTCACATTGTCCATGACCAGCAAGACTTGCTGAAAGAATGTGCCAATGAAAATGATAAGAAATTTTTGCATGTCGCCTGTGCCGGACCACAATATCGTCAAGGGTACAAATGCGACCACAGGCATATAGCGGATGAAATCGACAAAGGGCTCAATGGCCGCTTCCCACGCACGATAGCTGCCGATGAGAATGCCCACGGGAAGAGCCACAGCTGTTGAAATCAGAAAACCGACGCTGATGCGATAGATGCTGATGCCTATATCAGCCATGAGTTTGCCATTGGCCCACAACTCAGCGAGCCTGCTGATCACTTTTGCAGGTGACGGCAAAAACAGCGCGGGGACGAAACCATCAAGCGTTGCCAAAAACCAGATGACCGCGAGCACAAAGAATACCCCGGCGGCAATGCCGAGGAATTCAAATGACGTGATGCGTCCGCCGAGTTTGAACAACCCGGCGGACGCCTTCGCTTTATTTTGTTGCCGCATCAACGAACCGGGTGTCGATGGCGGTCGAGAGGTCCACATCTTTTTGCAGGATGCCAGCGGTGCGGGCCGCCTTGTGAACTTCCGGCACAACCTTGGTGGTGAAGTTGCCTGCGAGTTCGGTCTTGTTTTCGGCGAGGGAATAATAAACTACGCCGTCAAAAGCGGTAGCAAGTTCCTCTGGCTTTGCGCCAATGGCTTCCGAAATGATGGCACGACCGCCTGTGGTATCAGCGCGGTAATCAGCCAAAGCCATGTCCCAGGCCTTGAGCAGTGCAACAACCTGACCCGGCTTTTCTTTCAGGAATTCTTCGCGCACCACGAAGACGTCAGAGATGAGTCCTGGATTTTCGCCTGCACTGTAGATCATTTTCACAGCCTTGTTCTGCTGCTGGGCCAAGGTCAGATAGGGCTCATAGGTCACAGCCACAGGTACACGACCCGCAATCAAGGCCGAACCTGCGTCGGATGCGGGCATTGGCACTTTTTCAATGTCGGCAATGGTCATGCCGTTTTGTGACAGCGCGTAATTCAGAAGAATGTCGCTGGTTGTACCCTCTTCATAGGCCACTTGTTTGCCCTTCAACCCCTTGATGTCGGACACTGATCCATCGGACAACATGGCGTCAGCAGTTTTTGACACGTCGAGCAGAGCGACGATTTTAATCGGCAAGCCCGCAGCGATGAAATTCATGGCGGTATGTGTGGCGATGTTGCCGCATTGCAGTTGGCCCGCGGCCAAGGCGGCGTTGATATCCGCATCGGTGTTGAAGTTGATGACTTCGACATTGCCCAGTCCGGCTTTTGCAAACAGGGCTTTCTTGGCGGCAATGTGCCATTGGCCGTAACCCAGCCAAGGCTCGATGCCCATTTTAATGTCGCCCGGTTCAGGAGCCATCGGAATGTCTTCGGCAAAAGCGTTGCCGGGGAGCAATGCGACCATTGGCAAGGCTGCGCCTGCCTTGAGGACGTCGCGGCGTGAAGGAGTATGAGTCATGGATTTCCTCTTTCTGTTTTGGGTGATGGTTTTAGAATACTGTCGCGCACTTCAGATACGGCATTGGCGTGGCCGTCAAAGCCTTCGTAGGTGGCGAGGGTGCGGGCATGGTTTGCCAGTTCGGGATAGCCTTTCGACGTAACATAGGCGATGGACGTGCGTTTCATGAAGTCAAAAACCGAGATGGCGGATGCTGTGCGCGCCCAACCACTTGTTGGCAACACATGACTTGGGCCAAGCACAAAATTGCCAAGTGTTGTCGGAGTGTGTTCGCCCAATAAAATCTCACCTGCATGTTCTAGGCGGCCCAGATATTGGAACGGTTCCTTCGCCAGCACTTCAAGATGTTCGGCCGCATAGTCATTGGTGAAAGCAATCGCCTCATCCTCATCCCGTGCCAATACAATTCCACCGATTGGGCCGGACAACACAGTTGCTGAAAAACCTGCGCGTTGTTCGCTCATATTAGCCCAGAATTCTGGAATTGCGGCCAAGGCCTCTTCGGCCACACGCCTGCTCCATGTGACCAGATAGGCCGAACTGTCCGGCCCGTGTTCGGACTCAATCAACAAATCAAGCGCAGCCAACCTGCCGTCAATGGTGTCGTCGGCAAGGATGATGAGTTCGCTGGGGCCTGCAGGCGTTCCCGTGTCAATGACATGGGACACCTGACGTTTGGCTTCAGCAACCCATGGGCTGCCGGGGCCTACAACTTTCGACACCTTGGGTACTGTCGCTGTGCCATAAGCCACCGCGGCGATGCCTTGCGCGCCCCCCGCTTTGAACACTTTCGACACGCCGGCCATACGGGCGGCCACCAGTGTCGCGTCGTCTATGTTTCCATCTGGTCCGGGGGGTGTGATGATGATCAGGTCTTTCACGCCCGCCACACGCGCAGGAATAGCCGTCATGAGGGCTACCGATGGAAATGCGCCCTTGCCACGGGGCACGTAACAGGCGGCGGAGGGAATAGGCCGTGTGCGATCACCAGCAAAGGCACCGGGGCGGATTTCGTGCAGCCACATTTCTTCTGGCATCTGGTCATTGTGAAAACGCCTGATAGATTCTGCCGCAAACTCCATGGCTTCACGGACTTTTGGTTCCAGTCGCTTTTCGGCCCGTGCAAAGTCCTCGTCCGTCGCTGCAAGCGCAGAAGCTTTCACCGGAGATTTGTCGAAGTCACGGGCAAAGCGCGCCAAGGCTTCATCGCCTTCGGAACGCACGGCATTTATAATATCCCGTACCCGTGACTCGTAACCTGAAAGGTCAGTTTCAGTCCTCTGCAACAGGCGCTGGCGTTGCATCTTTGTGAGTTTTGAAAGTTCATGAAAATTTACGGTGCGGTTCATACATGTCCTGTTTCGTTCAAACTATAGTGCAGCCAAAATGCCGCCATCGACGGGAAGAGAGACGCCGGTAATGTAACGGGAGGCATCTGAGCAGAGAAAAATACTGGCTCCTACAAGATCGTCAAGTTCACCAAAACGCGCTTGTGGAATTTTGGCGATCATTGCTGTCCGCCAGTCCTCATTTTCGTAGAATTGTTCTGTGAGGGCAGTTCTGAAATACCCGGGCTCCAGTGCATTGACGCGGATGCCACGGGACGCCCATTCAACGGCGAGTGCCCGCGTCATTCCCAGTAATCCGGTTTTGGAACTGCCATAGGGAATCGCTGTTGGAATGCCGCGTTCAGAGGTGAGCGAGCAGATGTTGAGAATGGCGCCTCCAGTTGTCATCGCCTTTGCTGCGGCCTGAGACGCAAAAAATGCGCCCTTGAGATTGGTGTCGAGAATGCGGTCCCACAATATCTCATCGACATCGAGGGAGGGTGAAACCTGTTCGATTCCTGCATTGTTGACCAGGATATCAAGCCCACCCATGTCCGCTACTGCTTCTGCAAAGCCGTTGCGTATGCTTTCCACTGTGCTCACATCCATGACAATCGATTTCGCTGCATGGCCCTGAGCCTGCAATGCATTGGCGGCCACTTGCAACGGGCCATCATGCCGCGCCGTGAGTGTGACAGCCGCACCCGCCGAAGCAAGGCCTTGGGCAATCGCCAAACCAATGCCGCGACTGGCACCCGTTACAAGCGCACGTTTGCCTTTGAGTGAGAAGGAGGACTCCGACATGAGCAAGTGATAGTGCGCCCGGTCATGGGAGGCAACGCGATATTCTAAAGGCCTGCCCTGCCAAATCGCTCATCAAAAGCATAGCCAGCCGCTCGCACAGTGCGTATCGGGTCTTTTTCCTTGCCGCGACTTAAGGATTT
Source organism: Hyphomicrobiales bacterium (assembly GCA_031376985.1). Taxonomy (GTDB): domain Bacteria; phylum Pseudomonadota; class Alphaproteobacteria; order Rhizobiales; family Aestuariivirgaceae; genus Aestuariivirga. The sequence goes on along the minus strand of JANMEM010000133.1, from coordinate 6,037 downwards.
CCGCAAGCGGCCGACGTGGACATCCACTGTCCGCTCATCCACTTCCACATCGCGGCCCCACACCGTGTCCAACAATTGGGCACGGGCGTAAACGCGCCCAGGATTGCGCATCAATTGTTCGAGCAAGCGGAATTCAGTCGGAGACAGATTGATGTCGCGGCTGCCACGGCTCACACGTTTGGCGCGACGGTCCAGCACCAGATCTCCTGCGTGCAACTGCTCAGCCACAGCATCGGGGTTGACTCGGCGCAAAATGGTTTTGATGCGGGCCAGAAGTTCAGGGACTGAAAAAGGTTTCACCAGATAATCATCAGCACCCGTTGCAAGCCCGCGTACACGTTCGGTTTCTTCGCTGCGAGCCGTCAACATGATGATCGGAATATCCCGCGTCTCAGAACGTGCCCGCACCAGACGGCAGACTTCAATTCCGGAAATGCCCGGCAACATCCAATCGAGAATGACCAAGTCAGGGCGTTCCTCACCGATTAAAAAAGGCACATCTTCGCCTTGCGCTGACACGCGCACGCGATAGCCTTCCGCTTCCAGATTGTAGCGGAGCAAAAGCTGAATCGGTTCTTCATCTTCGATCAGGAGGATGGACGCTGACATCGGCTTAGTCTTTCTCAGGCCGCATCATCGCAGTCACATCCTTTTTGGGACGTGTTTCAAGGATGGTTTTGCCGTGGATGAGATAGTGAATATTTTCGGCAATGTTGGTGGTGTGATCGCCGATACGCTCCAGGTTTTTTGCACCAAACAGAAGATGTGTGCAAAGTCCGATGTTGCGCGGATCTTCCATCATATAGGTCAAGAGTTCACGGAAAATCGAATTGTAAAGCGCATCCAGCTCTTCGTCGGCGCGCCACACTGCAAGGCCTTTTTCGTCGTCACGCATGGCATAGGCATCAAGCACTTGCTTCAACTGCGATTGAGCCATGGCTCCCATGCGCGCCAATCCTGTTGAAAGTTTGCGCGGCAAAGCTTCTGAAATGGCATGTGTGCGTTTTGCTGTGTTCTTGGCCAAATCACCAATCCGCTCAATGTCGGACGCGATGCGTATCGCCACCATGATTTCACGCAAATCAAGTGCCATGGGCTGACGTTTCGCAATCGTCAGAATGGCCTTCTCTTCAATGCTGCGTTCAAGTTCATCCAGCTTGTCGTCATTGCGGATAACGTGATCGGCCATGACGGTGTCACGCCGGGACAGGGCCTGAATGGCATTGGCCAATTGCTCTTCAGCCAATCCGCCCATTTCAGCAAGCTGCGTCTTCAGGGCGGCGATGTCGAGGTCATAGGCCTTGGCGATGTGGTCTGACATGATAGTTCCTTTATGCCTCAGCCAAATCGGCCAGTGATGTAGTCTTGCGTGCGTTTGTCTTGCGGGCTTGTAAACATTTCGTCAGTGTCGCCATATTCCACGAGATTTCCGAGATGGAAAAACGCCGTCAATTGCGACACCCGGGCCGCTTGCTGCATGGAGTGGGTGACGATGATGATGCAGTAGTTCTGGCGCAGTTCATCAATCAGTTCTTCGATGCGGGCCGTTGCAATGGGGTCAAGCGCCGAGCATGGTTCATCCATCAAAATAACTTCAGGATTTACGGCGATAGCACGGGCAATGCACAGGCGCTGCTGTTGACCACCGGACAATCCCGTGCCTGGATGGGCCAGTCTGTCCTTCACCTCTTCAAACAATCCCGCCTTTTTCAAACTCGATTCAACAATGTTGTCCAGGTCTGACTTTGAACGTGCAAGACCATGGATGCGCGGACCGTAGGCCACGTTTTCATAGATGGATTTGGGAAACGGATTTGGTTTCTGGAACACCATGCCAACGTGAGAGCGCAACTGCACCACGTCGACGTCCTTGTCATAGATATTCTTGCCATCCATTTTGACTTCACCGGTGATACGGCAGCCGTCAATGGTATCATTCATGCGGTTTACCGAGCGCAGAAATGTGGACTTGCCGCAGCCAGAGGGGCCAATGAAAGCTGAAACAGCCTTGTCCGGGATTTGAATCGACAAATCCTTGATAGCGTGTTTCTCACCGTAATAGATGTCCACGTGCTTGGCAGAGATGCGCATGGTGCGGTCCAGCATAACACGTGGGCGGGCCGGGGTGATGATCGATGATTTGATGTGTTCCATGTTCCTGTCCATTACCAGCGACGCTCAAACTTCTTGCGGAGATAAATCGCCACGCCGTTGAGGCACAGCAGGGTTCCCACCAGCACCATGATGGCGGCAGCGGTTTTTGACTGGAATGCCAATTCAGGCAAGTCCGACCAGAGATAGATTTGTACCGGAAGCACCGTGGCTGCTTCGGTAATGCCTTTTGGCACGTCAGCGATGAAGGCCACCATGCCGATCATCAGAAGCGGTGCAGTTTCACCAAATGTGCGGGCGAGGCCCAGAATCGCACCGGTCAAAATACCGGGGAGTGCCAGCGGCAACACATGCTGGAACACGGCCTGTTGATGCGACGCGCCAACACCTAATGCGGCTTCCTTGATTGACGGTGGCACAGCGCGCAGTGCGGCTCTCGACGCAATGATTATTGTGGGCAACACCAGCAAAGCAAGAACCAAACCGCCCACCAGAGGTGCCGATCGTGGCATACCAAACACATTCAGAAACATGGCCAACCCGAGTAATCCGAAAATAATGGACGGCACGGCAGCCAAGTTGTTGATGTTGACCTCAATAATGTCAGTCCAGCGATTTTTGGGCGCAAATTGTTCCAGATAGATGGCAGCGCCGATGCCCAGTGGAATGCCGAGGAAAAGAGCAATCGACACTGTGAACAACGAGCCGACAATTGCTCCGCGCAAGCCTGCCAATTCCGGCTCGCGAGAATCGCCATTGGTAAACAGACGCCAGGAGAACTTGGTTTCAATCGGAACGGCCTTCGCCACACGCTCCATCAATGCAGCATCAGCATCGCCACTTATGCCCTTCAAATAGAGGTCGGCATCGTCGGACAACAATACTTTTGTTTCTACGGTCTTTCCAACCAATGTCGGGTCAGCCAGAACCATTGCTTCCAGGTTTTCTGAAGCAGCCTGTGACAGCAGGCTGTTGAGCTGCTTTTTGTCAGGCCGCGATGTGATGTCAGGGAACTGGGCGCGCCATGACTCTTTCACAAGCGCAGAAAAATCACTTTTTGATAGATCGGTCACGTCGAGCTTGGAAGGGTCGAGCGTTACCTGAATAGTCGCCTGATGTTCGAAGAATGCAGGCCAGCCTTTCCGCACAATATCGAGCAGCAAGTAGCCCAGAAAAAGTGTGGTGAGTACCAAGGCTGTAACACCGTAAAGGCGGAAGCGCTTTTCTGATGCGTAGCGCTTCTTCAACCGTGCGGCATAGGCTTGATCAATCGTATCAGTCATATTGCTGCCTGTATTTTTGCACAACGCGAAGAGCGATGTAGTTGAGGGCAAGTGTGAAGAAGAACAGCACCAGACCAAGAGCAAAGGCTGACAAGGTTTTGGCCGAGTCGAATTCCTGATCCCCGACAAGCAACGTCGCGATCTGCACGGTGATAGTGGACACTGCTTCGAGCGGGTTAAACGACAGGTTGGCTGCAAGGCCGGCGGCCATCACCACAATCATGGTTTCACCCACTGCACGCGAAACCGCAAGCATCACGGCAGACACAATTCCCGGCAGAGCCGCCGGCAGCACCACTTTCTTTATCGTTTCGGACTTGGTGGCACCCATGGCATAGGAACCATCACGCAGCGACTGCGGCACAGCATTTATAATATCGTCAGAAAGCGATGAGATCAGTGGCACAATCATCATACCCATGACGAGGCCCGCGGCGAGTGCCGATTCCGACGATACGTCAAGGCCAATGCCCTGGCCGGAATTTCGAATGAGGGGAGCCACAGTCAGTGCCGCAAAGAAGCCCAGAACCACGGTGGGAATTCCCGCGAGCATTTCAAGCAGAGGCTTGGCAATGCCGCGAATGCGGGGACTGGCATATTCCGCCATGTAAATAGCCGAGAAAAGCCCGAGTGGTGTTGCCACAATCAATGCAATGAACGTGATCAGGAACGTACCGCACAAAAGCGGTAGAAATCCAAATGAGGGGGGCGATCCGGTCGGAGCCCAATGGGTACCAAACAAGAAAGAAAAAATATTGATTTCGCGGAAGAACACCAGAGATTCAAACACGACCGACGCGAAAATTCCGATTGTCGTCAAAATCGCCACGATGGACGATGCGATGAGCAGCCCCAATACAATCTTTTCAAAAACGGGGCGGGCCCGATAAGATGACGCAATTTTGGAGATCGGCAATGCCGCCGCAAGGAGGGCGACGAGACCCGATGTCAAAACGACCATCAGGGTGGAAATTTGCGAAAATTGAGTGGTGATAATTACGGTGGCCATGCCTGCCAGGAGTGCGACGATGGCCGCCAGCAGTCCATGATAGCCCGGCAGTGAATGAAAGTTGGCGGAGCCCGCAGTGCGCAACATCGTCGCGCGTTGCGTCGCAAACATGTAGGCCACAATGGTTATGGCAAGAACAGTCAGGAGAGATCCGTAAATCACGTCATATCACCTTGTTGAAAAACAGTGCGGGAGAGGTCCTGTACATCCGAGGCCCCTCTCCCGCCTTCAAGATTACTTCAGGCCATCAGCCGAAAGTAGTTTGAGTTCCGATGCTTCTGCGCGAACCTTTTCAAGTTCAGCAGCAGGCAAAGTCACGAGGCCCTTGGCACCCAGATAGCCATCTTCGCCCAAGGCCTTGTCAGACACGTATTCGGCAATGAATTCCTTCATGCCGGGAATGACACCGATGTGCTGCTTTTTGGCATAAATATAAAGTGGACGAGCCACCTTGTAAGAGCCATCAGCAATGGCTTCGTAGGTTGGGGCTTTGCCTTCAACTTCAATGCCCTTGACGACCTTGGCGTTTTCTTCAAGGAACGAGAAGCCGAAAATTCCAACAGCGTCAGCATTGGCTTGCAGCTTCTGCACAATCAAATTGTCGTTTTCGCCAGCCTCAACATAGGCGCCATCTTCACGAATGGCCTTCCAGACTTTTTCAAATGCCTTCGCATCGTCTTTCTTCAACGCTGCAAGACTTTCGTATTTTTCAGCACCCTTTTCGAGCACCAATTCGGCAAAGCTGTCGCGTGTGCCGGAGGTTGGTGGCGGGCCCAGAACTTCAATCTTGGTGGCAGGCAAGGAAGGATCAACATCACTCCACAGCTTGTTCGGATTGGCAATCAGCTTGCCGTCAGCGCCTGGAATTTCCTTGGCGAGAGCTGCAAAAATCTGCTGCTTGGTCAAAGCGAAATCTTTTGCTTCGGAGGCATGAGCCAATGTCAGACCATCAAATCCAACCTTGATTTCAATAATGTCGGTTACACCATTCTTGGCGCAATCTTCAAATTCGCTCTTTTTCATCGGGCGCGAGGCGTTGGTGAAGTCAGGATTTGCTTCGCCCACGCCGGCGCAGAACAGCTTCATGCCGCCGCCCGTGCCGGTTGCTTCTACAACGGGGGTTTTGCCGTTGGTCTTGCCGAATGCTTCGGCAACTGCGGTTGTAAACGGATAGACGGTTGAAGAACCGACGATACGGATCTGGTCGCGAGCTGCAAATGCAGGGGTGGCGACAAGTGCCAGAAGGCTTGCTGTCAGGAATAGTTTTTTCATGTTTCTGTCTCCAGTTTGTTCGGCATGCCCAGCGTCTAGGGCCATTACATAACTGTTATGCGACGCTAATCACACAGTTTCATGACAACATATGTCATTGATCATAATATGTTTTTGGCAGTGGCATCTGAATTTTAAAGTTGCTGCCACGACCCGGTTCAGATTCGATTAACAATTTCCCGCGATGGCGGTTGAGAATGTGCTTGCAGATGGCGAGGCCCAAACCTGTGCCGCCTTTGGTTCGGCTGTCTTTGGCGCTCACGCGATAAAACCGTTCGGTCAAACGCGGTACATGATGCGCCGCGATGCCCGGACCATTGTCACTTACTGAAAGCTCAATATCGCGCGCTCCAATGCCGCC
>JANMEM010000129.1:0-7933 GCA_031376985.1 Hyphomicrobiales bacterium | reverse complement strand
CAACAGATCAGCGGTTTCGGCATCGGGAATGCGCAACAGCGCTTCCGCCAGACACATCAACACCACGCCCTCTTCCGACGAAAGCGAAAACTGCTGCATGAAGGCATCAATGCTGCCTTGCGAATTGCGGTTGTCGCGCACAGCTTTGACAAGCCCCCGCGCCAGTTGATCAACCCGTTCCTTGTCCCGAAGCGACAATTCAGCCTCCGCCGCCAGTTTCAGGACCAGAGAGGTTTCGTCGACAAACAGATGATCGGTAATGGCAGTGCGGTATTGACTCATGGTGGGCTCCTCAATGCGCAGACAATACCCAATATTCGAATTTGTGTTTCACTACATTTGACCTGTTTGACAACATGTAATAGCTACATGAAACATAAAACTCAGGAAAAACCCTTAAGACAGGACTGATACATGGTTGAACTCGATTTTATTGACCACAAGCTCATGGACGTGTTGCAACAGGATGGTCGCATGTCCGTCACCGACCTGTCAAAACGCGTCAACCTCTCGCCCACGCCCTGCACCTTGCGCATGCGAAAGCTGGAGGATGCCGGAGTTATCCAAGGCTATCACGCCCGCATTTCCCCGCAGAAACTTGGCATCTCACTTCTGGTTTTTGTAACGGTCAAACTGCGTGGCACCGACGAGGCCACGCTCCGCGCTTTCAACGCTGCGGTAAAACCCGTCAAACAAATCCTGGAATGTCACATGACCGGCGGCGGCTTTGATTACCTGCTGAAATTGCGGGTGAAGGACATGGTGGAGTATCGCCAGGTGCATGGCGGTGTGATTGGCGAGCTGCCTATGGTTGAAGGCACCCATTCCTACTTCGTCATGGAAGAAGTAAAGGAAACCACATTGTTGCCGATTCCAAAACACAAGGACAAAGCCCGTTGAAGCCCGCCATCGTTCGAACCATTGCAGAGCTTCGTGCCAAAGTGGCGATGTGGCACATGTTGGGTGAAAAAGTAGCCGTTGTGCCCACCATGGGCGCGCTGCACGAGGGGCATCTCACACTGGTGCGAGAAGGTTGTAAACATGTAGACCGTGTGGTGGTGACAATTTTCGTCAACCCCAAGCAATTCGCCGCCCATGAAGACCTCGGAAAGTATCCGCGTGATGAGGAAAGTGACCTGGATATGTTGGCGGGTGTAAACGCCGATCTGGTCTACGCGCCGTCGACGGAAGAAATGTACGCACCAAACTTTTCCACAACCGTGCATATGGCCGGTCCTGCCCTTGCAAGCCTTGAAGACAAATTCCGCCCTCATTTTTTTGATGGCGTAGCGACGGTGGTGTCAAAACTTTTCATCCAGTCGCAAGTAGACGTCGCCATGTTCGGCGAGAAGGATTACCAGCAACTGATGGTGGTCACGCAGATGGCCACTGATCTCGACATTCCCATCAAGGTCATTGGCATTCCCACCGTGCGCGACGACGACGGCTTGGCCAAGTCCTCGCGCAACCGCTACCTCTCCCCCTACGAGCGCCACCAATCTACCGCCATCATCCGCTCACTGGAACAAGCCGCCGAAAAAATCCGAACCGGCGGTGACCCACAATCTGCAACAAAGGCCGCGTCGCGATCACTGACCACATTGGGGTTCAAGGTGGACTACGTTGCGGCGCGGAATGCAGTGACGCTGGCCATACCAAAATCGGCAAACGAGCCAATCAGGTTGCTGGCAGCGGCGTGGATGGGAAAAACGCGGTTGATTGATAATATTGGAGTTTGAGTTGCGTGCTTCTAGGCTCTCAAAGGCTCCAACCCCAGCCTACAACAGCCCCAAACTCGCCAGTTCCCGTCGCATGGCTTCCGGCATATCGGCCACAGCCATTTCGCCCTGTTTCAAATCCGGCGGAGCATCCGCCTCTTTCAGATATCGCCAGCCCTGAAAGGCTCGCCGTGGCGTTGGCCGAACCCGGATGATTTTTGGCTGGAATACGATGCGGCAGCGTTCGATGCCGTCACTCCCTCGCACCGCTTCCAGATCGGAAATCGGTTGCCGACACAGGATCAGGCCTCTTATCACCCAGTACAGCGACCCATGGGGCAATATCTCATCCTTACGGCGCGGGAACATGCGGGTGACGTGGTCCAGCGTGTCGCGGCCCAGCCTGGTCATGGCCACCCACGAGTCCATTTCCTCCACCTCGCTTACACCAACGCAGAGCTTGATCAGATTCAACGCCATTTCAGTTCCAACACCTCTTCGCCTGTCCTATAGTTGAAGCTGCGGCCTTCGGCCAAAACATCTTATCCACAGGGAGTACAAACCATGTCCACCGTTGCCAAGATCATTGAACTCACGGCGTCTTCGACCAAATCCATTGAAGACGCGGTAGAAACCGGCATCCGCCGCGCCGACGAAACTCTCGACAATGTTGAAGGTGCTTGGGTACAGGACATCAAATGTGTGGTCAAAAACGGTAAAGTGGCGGAATGGCGGGTGAATTTGAAGGTGACATTCCTGCTGAATTAGTCACTGAGCCTTCACAACATCTTGATGCTGCTGACCGCGCTGTGATTGGCATATGGCGAGTTCCCACGTCATCTGTATATGTGACATGGCAACTGACTTCACCCAATATCTGGCAAATGATTATGGCGTTCTACGGCGCTATCTGGGAGAGGTGCGTTTCAACGCACTGACTTCCGATTGCATTGCTGCGAACCCGTCGCGAAATCTCAACGCGTCTGCCTACAGCGCCAGATTGCCGGAACGCATAGCATCGTTTCACAAGGCTTCGTCTGAACTTGCGGAACTTGCAGAGCTTGAACGCGCACTCCGTGATGCGTTTGAAGCGACGGAAACCCAAGCCCTGTCGCCCGACTCTCTATTGCCGGAACGCCTGAGACTGCACCCGTCGGTTCATCTGATCAGCTTTACGCAAAACACGCTCAGCATCTGGTCGGGCCTGAAATGTGATGAACCGCCGCCCCGCCCCTATACGCTCGATACGCCACAGCATGTTTTGGTGTGGCGGCACAATGGCCAACCCCGCATGCGGATTTTGGGTGATGATGAACACGGATTGCTCGATAGCATTCGCACGCGCTTTTGTTTTGTCGCGGGAGATGAAACAAGCGAACTTTATCTTCGCGGCTGGCTTGAAACTGAAGTTCTGGCCGAAGCAGGTAAAGTCGACGTCGCAAAGTAGTTGAGATCCAGAGTCTTGAACACAAAACTCTGCGTTGGTAAAACACCAAGGTTGTGCCGCACCATCAGAGCACTCAGTTCCCGTCCGTCAATCAACCGCACGCGGTGGGAAACGCTTTGTATGGCGGACTTTGCGAATGCCGAAAAGCTTGCCGTGGTGAAGAAAATTCCTTTGGTGGCCTTCTTGGTTTCCAAAGTGCCGATGAAGTCCCGCACTTGTGAAGATGAAATGGTGCTGTTGGGCTTCAACCGTTTGGCTTGCAGCAAAATCACGTCGAGGCCCAAAAGGTCTTGCGAAATAATACCATCTACACCGCCATCATGACTGCGGCCAATTTGCCGGGCGAGATCACGTTTCCGGTTGGCATAGCCCATGGCCAGCAGAAGATCGATGATAAGCCCTTCAAAGAAACGCGGCGTTTGCGCATAGATGTGGGCCAGCACCTGTTCCTCCAAGCAACGCGTTGCCGCGCGGTGGGCGGCCGCGAGAACATTTGAGGTTTCCTCTACCGTTATGCTTGACGACGGCACGTCAATACTTTCCCGCTCCAGCATTTCGTCCATGTGAAGATGTTCGTCACTGCCGCCCAACCGCAAGAACAACGGCAGCATCAATTCTTCATAGCTATCCAGCATGTCACAGGCCTCGTCCAACCGCCCCCGGTCGCCAGTGCTCACTACCACACACAACTTTAAGCTATCATGAGTTGAACTGCGCGAATTGCACCACTCTGTGTATGGGCTTGTTAACGAAAAAAGACCCGCGCGTGGGCGGGTCTTTTGATATCTCGAATATTTCAGCGTTTTAGCTACCAACCTTGCTGATGTAGCAGGATACACCGCCAGCTTTCAGCTTGGAGCAGGCCTGTTTTGCAGTTGCTTGATCTTCAAAACCGCCAAGACGCACGCGATAGAAAATACCTTTCGCACCGAGATCGGCTTTCACCACATTTGGTGCCTTGGATTTCAAAACCTTGAACCGGGTTTGCATTTTCTTCCAAGTTGACCATGCAGAGGCTTCCGTATCAGCCGAAGCGATTTGCACCGCCCAACCGCTCATGGCGGGTGCTTCGACCACAGGTTCGGCAGCAGGTACGTCCGCAACTTCTTTATTGGCTTCTGCGACGACAGGAGCCGGAATGGCAGGAACTTGCTCGATCTCGACAACCTCTTCCCCCTTGGCAGAAGCATTTTGAACAACAGCAATTTCCGGTGCAGCCTCTTGCGGCAGACGATCACCTATTTTTTTCGTCTTTTTACCCAAAGATGCCTGCAAAACGGATGGTGGCTCGACTGCAGCAGGCAGACTGGGCTTGGTGGCAACCGTTCCACCAGTATAAGCACCGACCGAACCTGTCAAAATTGGATCAGACGCCATTTCGGCTTCCGCATTCTGATCACCGAGCATGACCAATTGTGCACGGGCCTGACCGTAATCAGGGTTGATTGAGAGGGCTTCCCCAAACTCACGTTTGGCATCCAATGGTCGCTTCAATGCCAGATAGGTTGTGGCTGCACCATAATGCACCTTGGCCTTGTCGGGATGGTTGAACTTCAATGCGCGCTCGTAGTCCGACAGTGCAAACAGCAGTTGCCCGCTGTCCCGCAGCGCATTTGCCCGGCTGTAAAAGGCTTGCGAAAATTGTGGATTAATCAACAGCGAAGCTGTGAAATCTTCTATGGCTTTTGTCGCGTAGCCAAGTTTTTGTTGCGCAATACCGCGGTTATAAAGGGCGGTTGAGCGCAGCGCGGGTGCCATCACATTCAGCCTTATGGCTGCGTCATAGTCAGCCACTGCGGCCGCATGGTCCTGCATTTGCTGTTGTGCCAAGGCCCTGTTCAACAAAGCGTTGGCCAGCATTTCAGGCTCCAGCAACTCAGATGCAATAGCATCGGAATACTCACCGATTGCGCCCTTGGCGTCACCGGATTGAAATGTAGCATATGCCTTTCGCACGAGAGCGATATTGGCTTCAACTGGACTGGCGTTGGCAGTGCCACATGTCGTGGCAAACGCGGCAAGAAACGCGGCACTAACTAACGCAAACGATACGCGACGGACTTTCATAGTCAGGCATATTGAATTGTTAGGGTTAAAACTCCCTTTCGCGCGCTGATGTTTTTAGTCAACAGAACGTTAAACGCCTGTGTCGATTTTAAACGTGGTGCCGCTTAACCTTCTCGCATGGCGCGGGAAAACTGATCGACCAATGGTTTCAGCAAATAGGACATGGGCGAACGTGACGTGGTTTGAATATAGGCTTCAGCGTTCATGCCCGGTTTCAATTTGTTGTCGCCAAGTTTCGCCAATTCCTTGGCCGACAGTATCAGACGCACAGCATAGAATGGCGGACTGTTGGCATCTGTTCTCGAAATATCAGCCGCGATTTGCTGCACTTCGCCATAAATCTCTGGCGTGGTGCGGGAATTGAATGATGGAAAACGGATTTTGGCAACTTGGCCTTTGCTAACCTGATCAATGTCATTGGGTGAGACCTGGGCCTGCAACACCAAGTCATCGCCTTCAGGCACAATCAACATCAAGGTTTCACCCGGTCCAATCACGCCGCCTTCGGTGTGAACCGCCATCTGGTAAATTGTTCCCGTTATCGGCGCATTGATGGTGGTGCGTGCCAGTTTGGATGACAAGGAAATCCGCCGCTCCGCCAATTCGCCAATCTTGGCTTCAGTATCACGCAACTCTGTCAAGGCTTCGGTCCTTACGTCTTCCTGCAATTGCAGAGCCCGCAATTCTACTTCGCCGATGCGGTTCTGTGCCGACGCCTTTGACGCCCGTAATTCACCATTTTCACCATCCAGACGCGCCGCTTCCCTTTCTACAGAAAGTATACGGCTGTTTGGCACCAAACCCTGGGACTGAAGTTTTTTCAAACCTGCAAGTTCCTGTTTGATCAATGAACCCTGTTCTTTCTTGGAAGCCATCTGCGCATCAATGCCGCCAATCTGTTCATTCATCTGGGCCACTTGCTGCTTGAGCTGGTCAAGTTTGCCCTGTACTGAATCAGTGGTAGACTGCAGCAACTTCAATTGTCCATTGATGATTTCAGCAATTTGGGGGTCAGCTTTTTTTGCGTCTAACGTGTCCAGCAATTTCATTTGTTTTGAGCCGTCGCGTTGCGCTTCAAGACGCGCCTTTTTAACCTGCAACTCGTCCAAAGTGTTTTCAATAATCGCCAATTCAGACTTGGCATCTGTCGGGTCCAGCACAATCAGCGCCTGGCCCTCAGTCACCCTGTCGCCGTCCTTGATGAGAATTTTGGAAACAATGCCGCCTGTCTGGTGCTGCACGCGTTTGGAATATGATTCAGCAATGATTGTGGCACCGGCAATAACAGCTCCGTTGATGACTGACAAAGCAGCCCAAGCGCCAAATATCCCGATGATAACAAAGATCGACAAATAGCCAACCAGCAATGTGTTTCGCATAGAGGTTTTGGTGTTCATGGCCATGATTTCAGTTCCGCGTTGCCGGGACATTGCTTTGCAGCGTTATAGCCCCTTGCTGATTTTGTGCGACTTGCGGCAGGGCCGCCAGTTGTGGCTTTGCAACCTTGTTCAGTATTTCATCTTTTGGCCCATAGGCGGCGGCCTTGCCTTCACTCAAAACAAGAATATGGGACACCGCATGCAACGCACTAGGCCGATGCGCCACAACGACAACAGCAGCCCCCCGTTGCAGGGCTGCGCGAATGGCGCGGTCGAGTGCGACTTCGCCTTCAGAATCCAGATTTGAATTGGGTTCATCCATGATGATCAAAGCCGGATCGCCATAAAGTGCCCGCGCCAACGCAACGCGTTGCCGCTGACCAGCCGAAAGCCTTGCGCCATTTTCCCCGAGCGGTGTGTCATAGCCCTGCGGCAACCGCATGACGAGATCATGTACGTTTGCCAGTTCAGCAGCCTTCACAATGTCGTCCGGCTTGGCACCGTCCTGAAACCGGGAAATATTCTGCGCGACAGTGCCATCAAACAACTGTACATCCTGTGGCAAATAACCCACCACCTTGCCATAGTCATCAACACTCCGTTGCTCGATGGATGCACCATCCAGCCGGACAGTGCCACGGGTGGCAGGAATGACGCCCGTCAAAACCCGCGCCAGTGTAGATTTGCCGGCACCCGTTGGACCCACTACACCAAGCCCCATGCCAGGCGTGACTTTAAACGACAATCCCGTTAACAAAGGTTTTTCCTGGCCCGGAATCATGACGATCACATTATCCACATCCAAATGGCCTTTGGGTGCCGGCAACTTCATGCGTTCAGTCTCAGCCGGCATTTGACCCAAAATTTTTGTCAGACGTTCAATGGCTTTGCGTGCGCCGAGGAACTGTTGCCAATTTCCGACGGCTTGTTCTATCGGAGCAAGTCCGCGCCCCATGATTATCGATGCCGCAATAATCGCACCCGGAGAAATTTCCCGGTGGATTGCCAAATATGCACCCAAGGCCAACATACCAGATTGCACCAACAAGCGTACAACGCGTGAGGCCGACGCGAGTTTGCCTCCGGCATCGGACGCCGTTGTTTGATAGTCCAACGCCTCTTGCTGAACATCCGACCAGCGCTTGCGCAGAATTCCCCGCATACCCAAAGCATGCATGGCTTCTGTGCTGCGACGGGCTTCATCAGTCATCAATACAGCTTTGGTCTGCGCCATGGCGGCCTTCGCAAGCGGCTTTCTGGTTGTTGCCTCTGTTGCAACGGCCAGAATGAAAATGACGATGGCAGATATGAGCCCGGCAATA
>JANMEM010000082.1:0-1979 GCA_031376985.1 Hyphomicrobiales bacterium | reverse complement strand
GGAGTCATTGTACTTCGATGACATTGCTCCCATAGCGTCAAACAGAACCGACAGCGTCCAATCCAGTTCTTCGCCGCCGCCCGCAAACATGACGTCTTGCTTGCCCCATTGGATCAGTTCGGAGGCATTGCCGATGCAGTGGGCCGATGTGGCGCATGCGGACGAAATTGTATAGTTCACACCGCGAATGCCAAAGGGTGTTGCAAGTGTGGCCGAGTGTGCCGAAGACATGGAGGGCGGCACCGCAAAGGGGCCGACGCGCTTTGGTCCCTTTTCGCGGGTGGTGTCAGCGGCGGCCACAATGACTTTTGTCGAGGGACCGCCGGAGCCCATGATGATGCCGGTGCGCTCGTTCTTCACGTCCGACTCTTCCAATCCGGAATCGACTATCGCCTGCTGCATGGCCACATAGTTCCATGCCGCACCATCGGCCATGAAGCGGCGTACGCGGCGGTCTACCGTATCGAGATCATAGTGTGGCTGACCGTGCACCTGGCAGCGGAAACCCAATTCCTTGTATTTTTCCGCAGCCACAATGCCGGACTTGGCTTCGCGCAGTGACGCCGTGACTTCCGGGGTGTTGTTGCCGATGGATGATATGATACCCATTCCGGTGATGACGACACGACGCATGTAGAACTCCTTCGATTGAATTAGGAGGCTGGCCCAAACAGGCCAACCTTCATGTCAGTAACCTGATACACAACTTCCCCATCCGCTTTCATGACACCGTTGGCAACGGCAAGTTTCAGCCTCCGCAAGATAAGACGTGTGACTTCGACTTCGTAGATTACGGTTTTTACTTTCGGCGTCACCATGCCGGTGAATTTTACTTCGCCCACGCCAAGGGCCCGGCCCTTGCCGGGTTCACCCAGCCAGCCGAGAAAGAAGCCCGTGAGCTGCCAAAGTGCATCAAGACCGAGGCAGCCGGGCATGACGGGGTCGCCATGGAAATGGCAGGGAAAGAACCAAAGGTCGGGCTTGATATCAAGTTCAGCTGTGACCAAACCCAAGCCCGCTGCACCGCCATCTTTTTGAATATGGGTAATGCGGTCAAACATGAGCATGGGCGGCAGGGGCAGTTGCGCATTGCCGGGACCGAACAGTTCTCCGCGTCCGCAGGTGAGCAGGTCTTCATAGGTATAGGATGGCTTTGGTGTGAACATCGTTTTGGTTTCGCCCCCGTTGAGATTTTGCAGTTGTTAGCATGTGATCTGCCCAAAATGCAAAGTCAGGACATTCGCAAACCGTCGCATTGCACAGAATAGTGCCATACTGCTATAGGTATGGCATGTCTTTGGAAACCACCCTGCCCGAAAAGCTTCGCCTTGCTGGCCTCAGGCCAACGCAGCAGCGCTTGGCTTTGGCCGAATTGTTGTTTGGCAGGGGTGACCGACATGTTTGTGCCGAAGACTTATATGCGGAGGCGCTACAGGCCCTGGTGCCGGTTTCTCTTGCTACGGTCTATAATACGCTGAACCAGTTCCGATCAGCCGGGTTGCTCCGGGAATTGGCGCTTGAGGGTGACCGCTGTTATTTCGATACCAACACGTCCAATCATTTTCATTTCTTCGACAATGAAAAACGGGCCTTGATGGATATTGATGCTGATGGCGTAACGGTGTCCGGCATTCCGCCGGTGCCAAAAGGCAAAGTCATTGACCGAGTGGATGTGATCGTTCGTTTGCGCGATCAGGATTAACGATCAACGCGCGGCGTAAATTTCCAATGACGGGATATCGAAATCCCACTCTTCGTTGAAATAGAGTCTGCCTGATTTTTCCTGCATGCTGCGGTTCAGAACGTGACGGCGCTGGCCTTCAATGCGAACCTGATAGGGCGCTACAGGTGTGAAAAACACTGGTATTTCCGGCACTTCAATTTCGCGCAGCCGCGCAACAGGATCGATAGCCATGGGATGCCCTTCAATTTTTGACAAATGGATTACAGACATGCCCCGGGGGAGCCAAAAGCTTCAC
>JANMEM010000043.1:0-1574 GCA_031376985.1 Hyphomicrobiales bacterium | reverse complement strand
TAGAGATGAACTCCCCCTCGCGATCAAAGGTACCACACTTGCGAAGGCTATCCCGATCTTGTCCGAACGAAAATTCGGCTGTCTTGGCGTAATAGATTCTGATGGGATATTGCTCGGCATGGTCACTGATGGTGATCTTCGTCGACATTTTGGTCCAACACTCGCGGCACAACATGTGGAAGACGTCATGACAAAAAATCCGACTACAATTCACGGCGACATGCTGGCTGCCGAGGTCATCGAAATCATCAACACCAAACGCATCACTGCAGTTTTTGTGCTGGATGAAAAGCAAAAGCCCGTGGGACTTATTCACATCCACGACCTGTTGCGCGAAGGCGTGAGTTGACGCTGGGGGTTGCTTTCGGTCGTGCCGTCTGGCTAGTTGGTGCAGTTGTTAACAACTGCCAGAGGAAATCTTGCGTGTAAAAGTTTCGGAAACATCCATCAAGGCGCTGCTTGAACGGGAAAAATCCTTTTATGTTCAACGCAATGCCACGTCGGCACACCTTTCCGAAAAATCTGCAAGACACTGGCTCCGCGGCGTTCCCATGCACTGGATGGTCGATTGGGAAACCCCGTTTCCGCTGTTTATCAGCGAAGCCCAAGGTACAACACTCACCAGCGCGGATGGGCATAAATATACAGACTTCTGTTTGGGCGATACAGGCGCAATGTTCGGTCATTCTCCCAAAGCCATCGCTGAAACACTCGCATTTGAAGGCGCACGCGGCCTCACCACCATGTTGCCATCGGAAGATGCGGTAGCAGTTGGCGCGTTGCTCGAAGACCGATTTGGCCTGCCCGTCTGGCAAATCACGGCCACCGCATCAGACGCAAATCGCGCTGTCATCCGCTGGTGCCGCGCCATCACCGGACGCACAAAAATTCTCGTTTTCAATCATTGCTATCACGGCTGTGTTGACGACACCTTCATCACCGCTGACCATGGCAGAGTGAAAATGGTCGACGGCCTTGTGGGTGAACCGCGAGATCTCACCACGTTTACCAAGGTGATAGAATTCAATGATGTGGCAGCGCTTCAAGCCGCACTGAAAGATGAAGACGTTGCCTGCGTTCTCGCCGAACCCGTCATGACCAACATCGGTATGGTGCTGCCACAACCGGGCTTCCTTGAAAGCCTCGGTACATTGACGAAACAGACAGGCACACTTCTGATTCTTGACGAAACTCACACGCTGTCCACAGGCCCCGGCGGCTATGCAAAGGAACACAACATCGTCCCCGATGGCCTCGTTTTCGGCAAACCCATCGCAGGTGGCATTCCTGCCGCAGCCTATGGTTTTTCCGCTGAGGTCGCGCAACGCATTCGCACATTCCTTCTCAGCAATGGTGAAGGTCGCTCCGGCATTGGCACAACCTTGTCCGGTTCGCGCATTCAACTCGCACTGATCAAAACAGTGCTGACAACATTTTTCACACAGGAGGCTTTTGCCCCCCTCATTGTTCTGGCGCGCAGGCTGGAACGAGGGGTGGCCGACGTCATCATCAAATACAATCTGGATTGGCACGTGACCCGCGTGGGAACCCGCGTGGAATTCATGTGTTGCCCG
>JANMEM010000037.1:0-9367 GCA_031376985.1 Hyphomicrobiales bacterium | reverse complement strand
GCGGCGGGTGGCGTGACGACCATGATCGTCATGCCCGATACACAACCCGTCATCGATGACGCGGCAATTGTCGACTACATCCTGCGCCGCGCCAGAGATACGGCACTGGTGCGTGTCGCCCCCATGGCCGCTTTGACCAAGGGCCTGCATGGTGAAGCCCTTTCCGAAATTGGCTTGCTGAAAGCTGCGGGTGCGGTGGCCGTCACCGATCCCAACAAATCCATTGCAAATGCCAACTTGTTCCGCCGCGCCCTGATGTATGCCAAGGACTTCAACATGCTGGTGGTGGCCCATGTCGAAGAACCCAGCATGTCCTCCGGCGTCATGAACGGTGGCGAGGCCGCATCGCGCTTGGGCCTGTCCGGCATTCCCGCGCTGGCCGAGGTCATGCAGCTGGAACGGGATCTGCGCCTCGTCGAGATGACGGGTGCCAGGTACCATGCCGCGCAAATCTCCTGCGCTCAATCCATCGAAGTCATGCGCCGCGCCAAAGCCCAAGGCTTGCCAGTGACTTGTGGCGTGTCGATCAATCACCTCGTGCTGAATGAAAACGACATCGGCTCCTACCGCACCTTCTTCAAACTCTCGCCGCCCTTGCGCAGTGAAGACGAACGCCGTGCGCTGATTGCGGGTGTGGCAGACGGCACCATTGATGTGATCGTGTCCGCCCATAACCCGCAAAGTGACGACACCAAGCGCCTGCCGTTTGCCGAAGCCGCCTTCGGAGCCATTGGGTTGGACACCATGCTGTCCTGTGCAATTTCACTATCCCATAACGATAACATCAGCTTGGCACGTTTGATTGAAGCTATGTCTCAGGCGCCGACCATGATTCTCGGCCTCGAATGTGGCAGACTGGCTGCGGGTGCACCTGCGGATATGGTGGTGGTTGATCCCGGTCTCAGCTGGAAAGTCGAAGCCGGGACGCTGAAATCGCGGTCCAAGAACTCGCCGTTTGAACATAGAACCCTCGAAGGCAGAGCTACCGAAACCCTCGTTGCCGGAAGAACAGTTTTCACCTACGCTGGGTGAATGAGTAATCTCGTCGTCTTGTTTGCAATCATTGGCTACCTCTCCGGCAGCATTCCCTTCGGTCTGCTGCTCTCCCGTTGGGCGGGGCTTGGTGATATTCGCACCATTGGTTCCGGCAACATCGGGGCCACCAATGTTCTGCGCACCGGCAACAAAAAAATCGCTGCCCTCACGCTGCTTTGTGATGGTCTCAAGGGATATTTCCCCGTCCTTGCAGCAAGTTTCTATGCAACGCCTGAGGCCATGATTGCAGCTGGACTTGGTGCCTTGGCGGGTCATCTGTTTCCTGTGTGGCTGAAGTTCAAAGGCGGCAAGGGTGTTGCCACAGGACTGGGCATAACCTTTGGATGGTCATGGGTATTGGGACTGGTATTTTGTGGCATGTGGTTGCTGGGCTTCTTCGCCACCAAAATCTCATCCGTCAGTGCCCTGGGCGCTGTTGCAATCGTTGCACTCATTGCCATGTTCACCGACGTTTCGATTGTGGGTTGGTTGCCTTCACTTGTGGTGGCGGTTGTGGTCTGGATCACCCACCGCGCCAACATTGAACGCTTGTTCAAAGGTGAAGAACCCAAATCCTCCTTCTCCAAGAAAGCATGACAGAGCTTTCAGATACAGAACGTCTGGCGTGGTTGCGCCTTGCCCGCACCGAAGGCATTGGTCCGATCAACTTTCGCAAGCTTGTTCGCCGTTATGGCACCGCCACGAAAGCGATTGCTGTTCTGCCTGACCTCATGACCAAAGCCGGATCCAATCGCGGCCTCGCGGTTATTCCTGTGGAGCAAGCCGAACGGGAAATCGCCGCGACGGAAGCCACGGGTTCAAAGCTCGTGGCCATGGGCGAACCGCACTATCCGCCATCCCTTGCCGAAATCGACAGTGCCCCGCCAATTCTCTGCATGTCTGGAAATTTCCATTTGGCAGTCCGGGAATCTGTTGGCATCGTTGGTGCGCGCACAGCCTCCGCCAATGGCCGCAAGATGGCCCGCATCCTCGCCCATGGTTTGGCCGAAGCAGGTTACCTGATCACGTCCGGCCTTGCCCGAGGCATCGATACCGCAGCCCATGAGGCAGCAACGCCGTCAAGAACCGCTGCCGCAATTGCAGGCGGCGTCGATCATTTCTATCCACCTGAAAATGCCGAACTCCAATCTGCCATCGCCCGTGATGGTTTGCTGGTCACTGAAATGCCAATCGGTTCCGCCCCCCGCGCTGAACACTTCCCGCGCCGCAACCGGATCATCTCCGGCATGAGCCGCGCGACCATCGTTGTGGAAGCAGCGTTGCGCTCCGGCTCGCTGATCACAGCCCGCTTTGCCAATGAACAGGGCCGCGAAGTGTTCGCCGTCCCCGGTTCACCACTTGACCCGCGCTGTGAAGGCACCAACAAACTGATCCGCGAGGGTGCAAACATTCTCACTTCGGTGGATGATGTTCTGCAATTCCTGACGTCAGAAAAATCCAGCATTCAGGGCCAGATGTTTGAACGTGACACCGAACCCCTATTGCCGCCGGATCAAGACACCGATGAAGCCACCCGCCGTGAAGTGATGGGGCTGCTGTCCGCCAATGCTGTTGATATTGATGATCTTATCCGCGAAGCCCAATGCCAGCCGGAAGCTGTGATGGCGGTATTGCTGGAATTGGAAGTGGCTGGGAAAGTGACGCGGAGCGCGGGAGGCATGGTGGCGTTGATTAGAAAGTGAAAAAGAAGTGACCTCATCCGTCGCTTCGCGCCACCTTCTCCAACAAGAGGGTTGGAGAAGGGACGGTATCTGATTGTCCCTTCTCCACGCCTCGTCGTGGAGAAGGTGCCCGAAGGGCGGATGAGGTCCCTTTCGCTCTCAATCCACTTCATCGATCGGCACAATCCATTTTTCGCTTTTGCTGTCTTCTTTCCAGCGCACAAACGCCTTCGTCGACAACACAGCATCCATATAGGCGCGTGTCGCCTTTTTCACCGGAATTGCAAATGTCTCAAGTCGCGATACCACGGGCGTAAACATCGCATCCGCCGCACAGAATGCACCAAACAGGAAAGGCCCTTTGTCGCCAAACGTTTCGCGGCAATCCGCCCACAATGTCTCAAGCCGTGCAACATCCTGGGCAATAGCCTCGTTTATGCCGCCCGGTGGCAATTTGATCGGGCGGCGCAAATTCATCGGGCAGGCACTGCGAATCCCCCGAAATCCTGAATGCATTTCCGCAGAAACAGATCGCGCCACGGCCCGCGCTGGAATATGTTTGGGCCAGATGCCTTTTGCGGGCCACGTCTCTGCCGCGTATTCGATGATGGCCAGACTGTCGTTGATCACCATGTCATTGTGCAAAAGAATGGGCACCTGCCCCGCTTTTGAAATCTTCTTCACTGCGCGCGAGAAGCGTGGCTCGCCGAAGCGGATCATTTCCTCATCAAAGGGAATGCCCGCCATGCTGAGTGCCATGTAGGGCCGGAGCGACCACGATGAATAATTCTTGTTGCCGATGATGAGAGTTGCTTTTGTCATAACGCACTGTGATCAAATCACATTGATTTTGGCAAGTGTTTCCACGTGATCACCGCCAGAATTCCGCTCAAAACACTGATGACAATGAAGACAATGCCGATTTGAAAGTGCAGCAACAAAAACATGAAGACAAAACCGGGGATCAATTCAGCAAATTCAAAGAAGGTGCGATAGACGCTGGTCATGCGCTGTCGCTCGCGTGGTTTGACGGAACGATAAAACGGAACGCCGCCTACGCCGTCCAGACCAGAGGCACACACAGCTGCAAGCAAAAGACACACAACGGCCGACCACGGTGATGTTTTTCCGAATGACCCCGCGACCATGCACAGAATTGCCATGCTGGCGAAACAGACAGCCACCACTTTCCGCACACCAAAGCGCTGCGCCAAGCGACCGTGGATCAAACTCAATGGCAAAGTGAGTTGGCTTGCCGAAATCATCAAGCCCGCCGTGGCTTTTGCCAAGCCACCTTCAATCATCAGCAGCGGGCCATAGATGAACATGGCCGACCAAAAGCATGACCGACCGAAGGCAATCGACCACGCCAGACGCAAACGTGGCTGCCGGAAAAATGCCAGAAGATTTGAAAGAGGATTGAAATTATTGATCGTACCCGAAGGCAGCGACACGGGATCGCGCAACCGTGCCGCCCAAAAACCGCCCATCAACACAAAACCCGCAGCCACCACCGCCAATTGCGGGGCAAGCGCACCATATTGCGAATAAAGCCAAGCTCCCGTAGCAGGACCGACAACCCAACTGATTGTTGACACAGTCATGCGCACGGGCTCTGACCGGGTCAATTCATGCTTGCCGATATTGTCCATGATGTAGAGCGACAGGGTGATGTTCATGATGGAAGCACCCGCATTGCGGAGGAAGGTCGCAATCACCTGCCCGGCTACAATATTTGCCGAGAACACCAAGGCGGCTGCCATGACCAAGGCAATGCCGATGGAATAGACCCAGCGCCTGCGCACACCATGAAACAGAAACGGAAGAGACAATGTGGTCAGCAAAACCATGAAGGATACACAGGTTGCTACAATCGAAACCCGCTGGCTGCTGCCCAGCAAATCATAGGCCTGAATTGGAATCACGCTCACATTCAGAGCGCGCAACAGTGACTCGCCCGCGAAAATTGCCCCAATGGTCCAGACACCAGCCTTTCGGCCAGTTTGCGGCATATCGATGGGGCGATCTGTAGGCATGACTGTGTTATGCCAGCAAAACACGAGTCGCAGTCACACCAGTACAGTGATATTTCTGTGCCAGCCATGCAAACAGCAAAGAACACATGACCACCGATCACACATCCGAAAAGCAGCGCGTCGCCCTGTTTTCACTACTGGCATCAGGCGGCCTGGCCATTGCCAAATTTGCAGCGGCACTTGCGTCGGGCTCACTTGGCTTGCTGTCCGAAGCCTTTCACAGTCTGATGGATTTTGGTGCCACGGCGTTGACGCTTGTCGCCGTTCGCGTTTCCGACAAACCCGCCGACGACGATCACCACTATGGCCATGCCAAGGCAGAGAATGTTGTGGCCTTGATCGAAACCGGAATGTTGTTCGCGGTGTCCGCCTGGGTCACCTACGAAGCCATATTGCGCCTCTATAACGGCAGCCATGAGGTGGAACTGAGCTGGTGGCTCTTTGCCATCATCATCATTTCCATCGCCATTGATTTCAACCGTAGCCGTGCCCTGAAGCGCACTGCCGAAAGAACCACAAGCGCGGCACTGGCCGCCGATGCCCTGCATTTTGCCGCAGACATGTGGAGTTCGATTGCTGTGCTCATTGGCTTGACCTTGGTGTGGTTGGGCTATGGCTTTGCCGATTCAGTTGCGGCATTGGTGGTAGCTGTGTTCGTAAGTCATGCGGCCTGGGATTTGGGGAAGCAGACACTCAACAACCTGTTGGACGCCGCCCCTGTTGGCGCCACGGCGCAAATTTCCGAAGCCGTTGAAGCCGTCAATGGTGTGCTCGGCATCCGCCAGTTGCGCGTGCGCCCTGCCGGACCAACACTGTTTGTGGATTTAAGTGTGGACGTGCCACGCACCTTGCCCACTGCGCAACTTGATGTGATACGCAAGGACATCGAGGGCCGCATTGCGGGCATTTTCGCCAATGCCGACAACTCAATTCAACTGCACCCCGTGGAACTCGATTCAGAAACCGCCTTTGACAAGGTGGCGCTGATTGCAGAGCAACATGATTTGAAGGTTCATCATCTCGCCGTGCAGACGCTCGACGGCCGCATGGCCGTCAGTTTCGATGTGGAGATGGATGCGGCCACATCCCTGAACGTGGCCCATGACAAGGCGACAGCACTTGAGAACGATATTCGCGGTGGTTTGGGGGCAGACATAGAAGTGGAAAGCCATATCGAACCACTGGAACCGCGGCTCTTGGCCGGCGTCCCGCCATCCGCAGCGGTCATCAAAAAAATTGAGGTCTTGCTTTCGAGACTGGCGGCCAAGGAGCGCGCTTTAAGTGATCTGCACAATGTCCGCGTCCGCGCCAATGCGGCGGGCCTCTATGTGCACTACCATTGCCGTTTTGCACCAAAACTTCCAATTGCGGATGTACATGATGTGACGGACCGGATCGAAGTGGCCCTGATGGGTGGCTTACCAGCGATCAAACGCGTCGTCGCCCACGCTGAACCGGTGGGGTATAAAAAGCACTGGCTTTAACCTGCCAACACCACAACAGGGGCCAAGGTGGCCAAGGCCATCGCTGC
This sequence comes from Hyphomicrobiales bacterium, assembly GCA_031376985.1. Lineage (GTDB taxonomy): Bacteria > Pseudomonadota > Alphaproteobacteria > Rhizobiales > Aestuariivirgaceae > Aestuariivirga. Next base: position 3,083 of record JANMEM010000037.1, on the reverse strand, counting down.
GGCAAGGCCCATGAGAATCAGTCGGCGAAACCGCACAGCACTCCGGCTGTCCACCGTCGAACGACGCGAAAATTCATCCGTTTCAATGACATGCTCGACTACTGACATGGTATTCACCGTCTCTCCAAGAGCGCCATGCCCCTGTGCCTATTCAACCGTATACGGATGATTACAGGCAGACGCGGGGCAGAAATGCGCCAAAATCATGAACTTGAACGTAAATTATCAGACTACGGATGAGTGTTCGCTGAATCTGATATTCACATTCAGTTCATCACTCAGGCCTTCCGCAGCCACACCGCAATGTCATGGAAGGTTCCACCTCCCGCAGGTGCCGGTTGATCAGCCCCTGTCAGCGTGTTGATTCCGCAGCCATCGATATAGGCAGAATTGGGCCATATGCCTTCGGCGACCATCACACCGCGCTGCAAACCAATTTGGCTTTTTACGGAAAGGCGAACCTGTCCACGTGCATTGCCAACCACAACGGTGTCACCGTCAATAAGTTCCAAGGCGTCAAGATCGTCAGGATGCACCATCACCGACGGACGTCCTTCACGTTTTATTGAGCCCGGCGTTTCATTGAAACTTGAATTCAAAAATGCCCGTGACGGTGACGTGGTCAAACGATAGGGCGTTTCGTTGGTTTGCTTTTCAGTCACAGCCCAATGGTCCGGCCACGCCGGCATGTCGGAAACGGGACCGAGCGCACCCATGGTGGACGTGGCACCCGCCGCTTGCTTCCAGTTTGGTTTGAAACGGAACTTGCCATCCGGATGGCCAAAGCCCTTGATGAAATGCGCCGTTTCAAAATCCGGCTGTACATCAAACCAGTTCTCCGCATCAAGGTCATCAAGCCCGCGCCGCTTCGATGATTTCAGAGTCTCGTCGATGATCTCACGCGGGCTCATGTGAAAGCCCCGGTGTTCAGCCCCTAGCCTTGCCGAGAGATCACACAAAACATCGTGGTTTGAGCGACATTCCCCCGGCGCCTCAACCAGTTTCCGCCCGAACATGATGTGCTGGTGGCCGCCACCCTGGTAGATGTCGTCATGCTCCAGAAACATGGTGGCGGGCAGAACAATATCCGCCATGGCCGCCGTCTCGGTCATGAACTGTTCATGCACCACCGTGAACAAGTCCTCACGGGCAAAACCTGCCTTAACCTTGTTCTGGTCAGGGGCCACCGAAACCGGATTGGTGTTCTGAATGAACAGCGCCTTCACAGGCGGCCCGCCACGCAAATCCGCAGGGTTGCCCGACAGCACTGCGCCAATGCGGCTCTGGTCCATCACGCGCACGCCGGGCTTGGCAATATCCTTGCCTTCAATCAGGGTCTTGTTCATTTTGAATATGCCGCTGTTGGAATGCAGTGCGCCACCACCTTCATGCAGCCAGGCCCCAGTGACAGCGGGGATGCAGGAGACGGCATGCATATTGTGCGACCCGTTTCGTGAACGCGAAAAACCATAGCCCAGACGGAAATAGGTTTTTGGCGTTGTACCAATCAGTCGCGCCAGCTCTTCGATCTTCTCAACTGGCAATCCGGTAATATTCTCAGCCCACTCTGGGGTTCGCGTTTGGAGATGAGCCTCCAAACCCTGCGGATCATCCGTATACTGACGGAGATAGTCCCAATTGGCAAAACCTTCACGGAACAACACATGCATTACTCCGCAAGCCAAGGCACCATCAGTGCCGGGTCGGATGATGTATTTGTAGTCCGCCTGTTTCATGGTGCCAGTGTCATAGACATCGACACAGGCCATCTTCGCACCATGGGATTTCCGCGCCATCCCGATATGCGTCATCACATTGACTTGCGTGTTCACGGGGTTTCCGCCCCATACCACAATCAAATCCGATTTCTGCATTTCGCGCGGATCAACACCCGCGATCCGCCCTGTGCCTGCAAAATAGCCCGGCCACGACAATGCAATGCAAAACGTGCCATACATGCGGGAGTAGTTCTTGGCATGGGTCAAACGGTCAATGCCATCGCGCATCACAAGGCCCATGGTGCCGGCATACCAATAGGGCCAGATGGCTTCGCTGCCGTGTTCTGCTTCGATGGCCAAAAAGCGGGTGGCAATCTCCGCCATCGCTTCATCCCATGACAGTCGCTCAAACTGCCCGGAGCCTTTCGGCCCCACCCGCTTCATGGGGTAAAGCAAGCGTTCCGGATGGTGAATGCGTTCAGCATAGCGCGCCACCTTTTCGCAGATCACGCCCAACGTATAGGAATTGTCCTTGTCACCTCGCACCCGCCCGATGGTGTGGTCGTCGAGCAGTTCCACCTCCAGCGCACAGGCACTGGGGCAATCATGCGGGCAAACGGATTTACCGGTCTTGATATTGGTCTTGGCGTGGATGTTCATGACAATAGTCCAATAAACCGTCATTCCGGCGAAGGCCGGAATCTTTGCAGCATTCTAGCAGATTCCGGCCTTCGCCGGAATGACGGAAGTCAGTTAAGGTGATGCACCTTCCCCATACCATAAACCGGGGTCTCTATCCCCTCCATTCGCGCCTTCATCTGCAAGGCCACGAAGTGTGAGAAGAACCGGGACTGGTGCAAATTGCCACCGTGGAACCACAGGTTTTCCTGATGTGTGGGCTTCCACATGTTGCGGGGTTCGCCTTCCCACGGTCCCGGATCTTTGGTGGTGTCGGAACCAAGTCCCCAGCATTTCCCAACCTTGTCCGCCACGTCCTGCGAAATCAGTTTTGCCGCCCAGCCGTTCATTGGACCATATCCGGTGGCATAGACGATCACATCGGCTTTCAATTCTGTGCCATCCGAGAGCAACACCGACTTCGGCTTGATCTCCTTCACTTCCACGCTTGACTTCAATTTGATCTTTCCATCGCACACGAGGTCGGATGCTCCGACGTCGATGTAATAGCCAGAACCACGCCGGATATATTTCACATGCAAGCCCGAACCATCGTCGCCAAAGTCATGCATGATCGAGGTTTACAAGGAAGTCAAAAAGCGCGACGCGGATTTCTATGCGCGACTGGAAAAGGTCGGTTTCATGCATGACTTTGGCGACGATGGTTCGGGCCTGCATGTGAAATAT
>JANMEM010000495.1:0-4980 GCA_031376985.1 Hyphomicrobiales bacterium | reverse complement strand
GCCCTTCCGCCAACACGGCCGGTGCAGTTATCGGCCCAACTCTCACCCGAACCCTTATCAGGGGTTTACAAGGGCCTCAGGCGTCGTCACACCTGAACCCCCTGCAGATGCCGCCGGACATCCCATCCGGTTGGGCACCTCCAGTGGAGGTGAACGGCTTTTTTGGTGGGTCTCGTTCCTGACCAGTTCCAGCAATGTAAGAACAAATATAGAACAAATATTTCTGAATGTCAACAGAAAAATGATGCCCGCTTCCGCTGGAGGCGAATACAAGCAACCTGATGGGAAACTTATACCAATCTTCAACTGTTCCGGCACTAAATCAAAATCTTGCCTCTGGTGAAACGACGACCGTAACCTTTGGCTTTCAGGTTTGAGGCAATTGAAGATGACAGAATTCCTTGCGCGATTGGCCAACGGCGACTTTGAACCCGTCATTGCGTCGCACACGACCAGCATCGTGACAGCCTTTGTCATCGGCTGTTCATTGATTGGTTATTTCATTCTCCGGCGTCGCGAAGTTGCGTCTGATGCAGCAGTCAAAAACACCTTGGCGACTTTTGGCCTGTATGGCTTCAATCTGGTCTTCGTGCCCGTGGCATTCTTCGCTGAAGAATGGATCGAAGTGTTTTATGATTCATTGCACATTCCCCGCTTCCCTTCGTCAATCTGGGAGGGTTGGCCGATCATACTCGTCCTTTTCATGGGTTTTGCGGCCAAGGATTTTCTAGACTATTGGACGCATCGTCTGATGCACACAAAGTGGTTCTGGCCGATACACGCGGCACATCATTCAGATACACACGTGAACGGCTTCACCGCATACCGCGTGCATATATTGGAAGGCGTGTTGATGAAGTCATCTTACATCTTCATGCTCACGTGGTTGGGGTTTCCCAACGAGCAAGTGGCACTCATTGCCCTGCTCGAGGCTTTGCACGGAGCTTACGTTCATCTCGAGTCCGACTTCGATCATGGCCCTTTCAACTGGCTAATCGCATCGCCACGCTTTCACCGCTGGCACCACGCCGATCACCCGGAAGTTTACGGAAAAAACCTGGCCAACCACATGCCGATTTACGACATGGTGTTTGGAACCTATCACAACCCAGCGCCCTGCCCCCATCCACTGGGCGGCCTGAGCGATGGCATTCCGGATCACAACATTATCAAACTTGCAATTTTGCCTTACTCGCTGTGGAAGCAAAGGATCCAGAAAACATTCTGGTCCTCAAGTGCAACAGCAAAGGCGTCAGACACGATGGCTTTGGCCGCCGCTGACCTGCACCAGTCCAAGCTACAAAAAGGCATCTAACAAATCGGCCGATCCGAAGGCCGGACATTTCCTCAGAACGATCAGTCAATTGATCGCTGATTTGACGTCTACACCCTCTTGCAGCCGAATGTACGCGTGCCATCGGACTGGCAACACCGCACTCCCGTAGCGTCACAAAACAGTTGGTGGGGATAGGCCGCCCCGTTGATGATATCTTTCTCAAATTTCCTGATGCAGGACGCTGCTGCCGGTGATTGTATCACCTCTACTGAGCATCCGTTTACAGGTCTGGGCCGCAGCTTTTTCGCTGACAATGCAGGTGTCGCAACCATGACAAAAGCTCCCAGAAAAACCAGGGTAAGCATGAGTAACCTTGACTCGAAGTTTTGAGGATAACTGGAAAAACGGGCAATCGACATCATCGTCTCCATCACAATGGGTGCCCCGCATCTTTTTGCGCCCCGCAAATATCAAAGTCAATGACACATCACGGACAAAAAACCGCCGGATTGCTCCGGCGGTATTTAAATCTATTCTGCTTGAAATGCCTTAGTCAGTAATATTGGCAACAACGCCGGCACCCACGGTGCGGCCACCTTCGCGGATGGCGAAGCGCAGCTTTTCTTCCATGGGCTATCGGCGTGATCAGCTCGACATCAAACGAGATGTTGTCGCCAGGCATCACCATCTCAGTACCCTTCGGGCAAGGCCATATCAATAGTTCGGCTCGGATAGGCTGTACCACTTGACCTTATCAACTGGCTATTCCGGCAGCCCGGCTCTCCTGTACGCATTTTCCCAGAATTCAATATCAGCCTGTTTTTGAAACGGCCGCGTCGCAATCCAACGCTTGAAACTCCAACCGGAGTCATTCGCAAGGTATGACCGGACTTCGTGCTTGGCTTCCTGGTCTCTGCCCTCCAGCGCAAGTGCCACCGCCAAGATGCGCCGTGATACCGTGCGATATGTCCCCTCTCGTGAAAGAGTTTCGACAGCTTCCCCATACTCACCAGACGCAATCTGGGCTTGGCCAAGCAACCATAGATGCCAACCTGGCGGATGAGGATTAAGACGTAATGCTGCTCGCGCTTCGACAAGTGAAGCCACATGTTCTCCATCCAGAAACAGAAAGTCAGAATAGATGGAATGAGCATCAGGATCATTCGGGTTTATGCTGATGGATTCCTGAAACAATTTTCGTGCTTCCTCCCAGCGTCGCTCATAGGCGAGGATGAAAGCCAGCGCCCATTTGGCTCCGGCGTCGTTTGGATCGAGCCTCACGGCAAGTTCCCCACACCTGATTGACTCAGCCCTGACGTAGTCCTCGTCTTGGCCATACTGCAGCCAACAGAAAAGTTGAGAAAGACCGATGCGCCAAAGCGCTTCAACATAATTCGGTTCGAGCGAGAGAGCTTGCTGCAACAGGTTCACAGCTTCCTGATTGGCTTCCCGTGATTGTGTCCACAGATTCCTTGCGCGAACGCAAAGGTCATAAGCCAGCATGCTTGTTGGTCTGTAACGCTCGTTTCCGACATTTTCTGCAAGTTTTCCTGTGACGGTCTTAACGATTTTCGCAGTCACTTCATCCTGCAAAACAAAAATATCTGCTATTTCGCGATCAAATCGCTCGGCCCAGACTTGTTTGCCCGCTTCTGCATCATTAAGCTGAATGGTTATCCTTAAACGCTGAGCAGCCTTTCTCACCGAGCCTTCGACGATATAGCGCACACCAAGGTCACGGGCGATTTGCCGAATATCCCGAGCCTTGTCCTTGTATGCAAAACATGAATTTCGAGCGATTACAAAAAGTCCGGGTGTGTTCGACAAGTCGGTAATAACGTCTTCAGTTAATCCGTCTGTGAAGTACTCTTGCTCTGCGTCGCCACTCATGTTGACGAAAGGCAAAACGGCGATGCTCTGAGAGCGAGCCTCGGCTTCAATTGCCTCAATGCCAAGTTCAGTGGACCCAGACGTAGTTGCGTAAGTTGAAGCTGCTTTTGCATAATTCAATGCAACGGAACTTTTCATCTCGAAAATATAACCACGTTTAGGCAATGTCTTGATGACCGTGTGATTTTCGTCTTTGAGGGCGCGCCTGAGTTCAGCGATGCATTGCACGAGACTGTCATCGGTTACGGAAACACCCTGCCATATTTTCTCCAACAACTCTTCCTTGGACACCAGACTTCCCGCTCGGTCATGTAGTTCCCTCAGAACCGCAAGAGATTGAGCGCGCAGAGAAGTCTTGTTGCCTGAACCATCGGAAACCGTACCGTGTTCCCAGTCAATAGTGATGCAGTCTGCCCTATACGAAGCCAATTATTGGTCTCCCAAGTCCATCGAAGTATTTGGCTTAACTTTTGGGTCTGAGGCTGTCCAGTGCCATATCGTCTAAGTTTCGTCTGAATTTCGGATTGCGAACTACTGTTTCGGAAGATTTCGGAAGAATTTCCCGTCTCCTTCAGGACTTTCGGCTCTGTTCCAACGATCATCTCTTCATCAACCAAGCAGGAGAGAATTATGAAAAACTACTTTGAACATCGTGGCCTCACTCAGCAATTGACCTTTGACCCCGTGTCAAAACAGTTTGTAACGCGTACTGTGCCGCATCCTTTTGCAAACCTGAGAGACCCGCTTGAGCAACACCTTCTCGCAGATTTGGGCATTGATACCACCGCTTTTAATTGCGGTGTAATCAAGTTTGCCGCTTGAAAAACAGATGACTCCAATGCATGCGCGCGCCAGCGTAAACGATGACACGACAACGGCTCTGCTGATGAATGTTCTCGATGCGCTCTCGATAGCGATCTTTGTGATTGATACACGCTATCATGTCGTTTTCACGAACAAGGCAGGCGACGCAATGTTGTCCGAAGGCAAGTATGTACGTTTGATTGCCGGTGCTTTGTATGAGCACCACACCATCGGAGTGCCATCGGCACTACGTGACGCAATTGATATGATCTCAAGTGGCATGGACACGGCCGGCATTGGCGTGCCACTCGTCGGAGCGAATGGCAAGCGATCGGCGGGCTACGTGTTGCCGATCGCAGGCCAAGAACTAAGCGACGCCCAAAATCAGAAATATTGTGCTGTTTTCGTTGCGCAGCGAGGCGGACAGCAACCCATGATTATTGAGATCTTGCGCACGATGTTTAATCTCACATCATCAGAAGCGCGCATTGCAGCATTGATTGCCAAGGGCGATGGACCTCAAACGATTGCAGAAACACTGGGCGTCACAATCAATACAGTCCGATCACATCTCAAACATGCCTTTTCCAAGACCAGTGCGAATGATCAAACGGCACTTGGCGCTTTGGTCAACGGCCTGATTGCCCCGATCACCTTAAAAGTTTGAGGTATAGTGAGTTGAGATTGCTGGTTTGATCCAGCAATCTCGTAATCGATCAGCCTTAGTCAGTAATCTTGGCAACAACGCCTGCACCAACGGTGCGGCCACCTTCGCGGATGGCGAAGCGCAGCTTTTCTTCCATGGCGATCGGCGTGATCAGCTCAACATCAAACGAGATGTTGTCGCCGGGCATCACCATTTCCGTACCTTCGGGCAAGGTTACAACACCGGTCACGTCCGTCGTGCGGAAGTAGAACTGTGGACGGTAGTTGGCGAAGAACGGCGTATGACGGCCACCCTCTTCCTTGGTCAGGATATAGGCTTCAGCCTTGAACTTCTTGTGTGGCTT
>JANMEM010000557.1:0-2182 GCA_031376985.1 Hyphomicrobiales bacterium | reverse complement strand
TGGTGGGATAACTCCAAGCACCCGTCATCCCGGCGCAGGCCGGGATCTGGTGGCAACAAGATTCCGGCCTTCGCCGGAATGACGAATTTTTTTGATGGACGTGTAGATCATGAAACTCTCTCTCAAAGACCTCGAACCCGGCGCCAACTTTATCTCGCGCCACATCGGCCCCGATGACATTGAAACTCGCGACATGCTGCGCGTCATGGGCGCTGCCAATCTTGAAGATTTCATTGCCAAGGTCGTTCCGGAAAAAATCCGGGCCAAGCGCAAGCTCGACATGCGCCCTGCCATGGCGGAACGCACGGCACTGTCTTATCTGCGCAAGGCCGCTGAACGCAACGAGGTGTTCACCTCGATGATAGGCATGGGCTATTACGGTACAGTCACGCCTAAAGTCATTCTGCGCAACATTCTCGAAAATCCGGGTTGGTATACGGCCTATACGCCTTATCAGGCGGAAGTGTCCCAAGGCCGTCTCGAAGCCTTGCTGAACTATCAGCAAATGGTCATGGACATGACGGGCCTCGACATTGCCAATGCCTCATTGCTCGATGAAGCAACAGCCGCCGCTGAAGCCATGGGCATGGCGCGGCGTGTGTCAAAATCCGCGTCCAATGTTTTCTTCGTCGATGCCGACACCCATCCGCAAACCATCAGTGTCATTGAAACCCGCGCCAAGGGCTTTGGTATTGAAGTGAAAATCGGCGACCCCTTCACCGATTTGCAGACTGGCGAAGTGTTCGCAGCGTTGCTCTCCTATCCCGGCTCGTCAGGTGAAGTGCGTGATTTCACGCAAGTGATCGCCGCACTGAAATCTGCCGATGCGTTTTCCATCTTGGCGACGGATTTGCTGGCTTTGGCCGTGTTGAAATCGCCGGGTGAACTGGGGGCGGACGTGGCCATTGGTTCCTCGCAACGCTTCGGCGTGCCAATGGGTTATGGCGGCCCGCACGCGGCGTTCTTCGCCACTAAGGACGAGCACAAACGCGTCATGCCCGGCCGTCTGATTGGCGTGTCGGTGGATGCGCAAGGCAACCGTGCCTTACGCATGGCCTTGCAAACCCGCGAACAGCACATCCGCCGGGAAAAGGCCACCAGCAACATCTGCACGGCGCAAGTTTTGCTTGCGATTACGGCGTCGATGTTTGCCGTTTACAATGGCCCCAAAGGCGTTGCCAGAACCGCACAACGCACGCAGCGCCTGATGCAGATTTTTGCCGCATCGGTGGCGGCATTGGGCGTCGAGGTGAAGACAAAGCACTTCTTCGACACCATCACCCTGCATGTGCCGGGCCGTGCCCACATGCTGTGGGCCAAGGCCAAGGAAAAGAAAATCAACCTGCGCTTTATCGACGCCGACCATATCGGCATGTCGTTCGACCAGACCACGCGCCGCAAGGAAGTACATTTGCTTTTGTCAGTGTTCAAGTCTGAAGCGTTACACACCGACCTTGATGTGGTGGATGCATCGGTCAAGCCAGCTTTGCCAAAAGCACTGGAGCGCACCTCAAGCTATCTCACCCATCCGGTGTTTTCCCGCTATCATTCCGAAACTGAAATGCTGCGCTACCTCCGTCATTTGCAGGCCAAGGACTTGGCGCTCGACCAGTCGATGATCGCGCTCGGCTCCTGCACCATGAAGCTGAATGCCACCAGCGAAATGATCCCCATTACCTGGCGGCACTTTTCGTTGCTGCACCCCTTCGCACCGCTGGAACAGACGCAAGGTTATCAGCAGCTGTTCGAAGAATTGGAGGAAATGCTGGCAGAAATTACGGGCTTTGATGCAGTGTCCCTGCAACCCAATGCGGGTTCGCAAGGTGAGTATGCAGGGCTTCTCGCCATCAAGCGCTATCATGAGTCGCATGGTGACCATCACCGCAACATTTGCCTGATTCCTGTTTCCGCCCACGGTACAAATCCAGCCTCGGCGGCCATGGCAGGCATGCAAATCGTCATTGTCGGCTGTGATGCCAATGGCAACGTCGATGTAAAAGACCTCGAAGCAAAAGCCACACAGCACACTGATAAGTTGGCCGCCCTCATGATCACCTATCCCTCAACCCATGGCGTGTTCGAAGAAGCGGTGATCGACATTTGCCAGATCGTCCACGCCAATGGCGGACAGGTCTATCTCGATGGTGCAAATCTCAACGCCCAGGTCGGCGTCATGCGTCCG
>JANMEM010000516.1:0-3413 GCA_031376985.1 Hyphomicrobiales bacterium | reverse complement strand
TTGCGGCGCGTGTCGCGATTTCAAAGGCAATCGCCGACGAGTCTACGTCATGGTAAGCGCCGTCAACCAGCGAAACCTTGAGATCAACAACCGGGAAGCCAATGACCGGGCCGCTCGACAAGACTGAATTCAAACCCTTTTCGACGCCTGGGATATATTCCTTCGGTACCGACCCACCAACAACCTTCGATTCAAACGAGTTGCCAGCACCCGGCTCAGCCGGTTCGAGTTCGAGAATCACGCGGGCAAACTGACCCGTACCACCGGTTTGCTTCTTGTGTGTGTAGTCCTTGGTCACCTTGCGGGTGATGGCTTCACGGTAAGCAACTTGTGGAGCGCCCACTGACACTTCAACTTTATGAGTACGCTTCAGAATATCAACTTTAATATCGAGATGAAGTTCACCCATGCCCTTGATAATCGTTTCGCCCGACTCGGAGTCTGTGGAAACGCGGAAGGATGGATCCTCGGACGCAAGCTTGTACAAAGCCACGGCCATCTTTTCTTGGTCGGCCTTGGTCTTTGGCTCAACTTTCATTTCAATGACGGGTTCAGGAAACTCCATCTTTTCGAGAATGACGGCTTTGTTCGGATCGCACAATGTATCGCCGGTGCGCGTATCCTTGAGACCTACGAGAGCAACAATGTCGCCAGCGTAAGCATCAGAGATTTCTTCGCGGTTGTTGGCATGCATGAGCACCATGCGGCCCACACGTTCAGTCTTGTCACGCGTCGAATTCAGCAACGACGTACCCTTTGACAGGTGACCGGAATAGACACGGCAGAACGTCAACACACCATACTGGTCATCCATCAATTTGAATGCAAGCAACGCCAGCGGTTCAGTGTCCGACGAAGGACGTGTTGTTTCATTGCCGGTCTTCACATCAATGCCCTTGATCGCAGGACGATCCAGAGGCGACGGCAAATAATCAACCACTGCATCAAGAAGAGTCTGTACGCCTTTGTTTTTAAAGGCAGATCCACACAGAACGGGGAAGAACGACGCGTTCAACACAGCTTTGCGGAGCAAACGCTTGATCGTCTCGTTCGTCATGGCGACACCATTAAGATAGTCGTCCATGGCAGCGTCGTCGAGTTCGGCACAGGCTTCAATCATGTCGGCGCGGGCTTGTTCAGCAGCCGCAAGCATATCAGCTGGAATATCTTCGACGTGGAATTTGGCACCCAACTCTTCGTTGTCCCAGACAACAGCCTTCATGCGAACGAGGTCTACGATGCCCTTGAAATCAGCTTCAGCGCCGATTGGCAGCTGGATCGGAACCGGGCGAGCACCCAAGCGTTCCTTAATATCTTTCAGACACTGCTCAAACGATGCACCGGTCTTGTCCATCTTGTTGCAGAACACGATGCGCGGAACAGCATATTTGTCGCCCTGACGCCAGACTGTTTCAGTCTGTGGTTCTACACCCTGATTTGAGTCGAGCACGCACACAGCACCGTCAAGTACGCGCAGCGAACGTTCAACTTCAATGGTGAAGTCCACGTGGCCCGGGGTATCAATGATGTTGCAACGCTTGCCGTTCCACACGGTTGTCGTGGCAGCAGAAGTAATGGTAATGCCGCGCTCTTGTTCCTGCTCCATGAAATCCATGGTGGCAGCGCCATCATGCACTTCGCCGATTTTGTGGCTCTTGCCTGAGTAGAACAGAATACGCTCGGTAACTGTCGTCTTGCCAGCATCTATGTGAGCCATGATGCCGAAGTTACGGTAGTCAGCAAGTTCGTGAGTGCGGGCCATAGTAATCTATCTCTCTTACCAGCGGTAATGGCTGAAAGCGCGGTTCGCTTCGGCCATCTTGTGGGTGTCTTCGCGCTTCTTCACTGCAGTGCCACGGTTGTTGGCAGCATCGAGAAGTTCGCCGGACAGACGTTCCACCATCGTCTTTTCGTTGCGGTTACGGGCAGCAGTGATGATCCAGCGGATCGCGAGCGCCTGACGGCGCTCCATGCGCACTTCAACCGGAACCTGATACGTGGCACCACCAACACGGCGCGAACGCACTTCGATGGCCGGAGCGACGTTTTCCAAGGCCTGATGGAACATGACGACTGGATCAGCCTTGCCCTTGACCTGAATAGTTTCGAGGGCCCCGTAAACGATACCTTCGGCAACTGACTTTTTGCCAGCCTCCATGAGGTTGTTCATGAACTTGGATACGATCAGATCACCGAACTTTGGATCCGGATTGATGACGCGCTTTTCAGCTTTATGGCGACGTGACATGTGAGTAACCCTTACTTCGGACGCTTCGCGCCGTATTTCGAACGACGCTGGCGGCGCTTTGGCAAGCCTTGCGTATCCAGAACACCGCGGATGATGTGATAACGAACGCCGGGCAAATCCTTCACGCGGCCGCCACGGATCATGACAACAGAGTGTTCCTGAAGGTTGTGACCTTCACCCGGAATGTAGCTCACCACTTCAAAGCCATTCGTCAAACGGACCTTGGCCACTTTACGAAGCGCCGAGTTTGGCTTCTTCGGTGTAGTGGTATAAACACGCGTGCAAACGCCACGCTTTTGCGGGCAGGACTGCATTGCCGGAACCTTGTTCCGGTATGTTGGCTTTGTGCGGGCGGTCCGCAGCAACTGGTTGATTGTCGGCATCCGACTGATCTTCCTCGAAATTGTTTTACGAGAGCAACTCGTGTTGCTCCGGGACTGGGGTTCAAACACGACAAATAACGCTTGGAAAGTCCAGTCCGGACCCTTCCAGCGTTCAAAACCAGAGGCACTGTGAACCGGCCCGGTTCAGAGTGCGTGACCTCGAAAATCGTTTCTTTCCTTCCGTGACAGCGTTTCGTGGGCGCGAAGCCCCGACGGCCTGCAGTGCCGGAAGTTGACGGGCTTCTACTCAAGCCGCGCGCGGTCGTCAACCCTTAAATGCAAGCAGCCAAAAAGCCCGTTTCATTGGGTTTCTGTCACATGAAACCGCTGCGGACACCAGAGGTTTTTGCTGCAATGCGGAATCACAAGCATCTGCGTTGGGATTTGATACATCGCCTAAACCTTGTATCGCTTAATAAATGTGAAACGTATATTGTCGGTAAAAAAGGGGGCTGTGACTAGCAAATGCTTCAAAGGTTGGATGGCCTCAACAGTTGATGGAAAATATAACGCGCATTAAACGGAAACTGACTGATGCTGAAGAGGCTGCCATTCAAACGCAGATGCTCCAGAGGCCACAGCTGCGGAACTGGCTCAAGCTAAATCCTTTTGAGAAGCTTTTCCCGATATGATGGAAGCTATTCGCCGTGGACGGGCACGACCCGCAATAGCAAATCCACGCAAGCAAATTTCATTGCGGTTGGATGGCGATGTGATCAAAAACTCCAAATCAACAGGCAAATGCTGGCAGAACCGCGTAAACGAAGCTGCAAAGGGCCGCT
>JANMEM010000515.1:0-1717 GCA_031376985.1 Hyphomicrobiales bacterium | reverse complement strand
GAACAGCGTGATCTTGGATTGGATTTCAGCGTCCGAAAATCTGCGGTTGCTCATGTCAAATGTCCAAGTGCCAGTGCGGTGATCAGCGTTGCCATCAGTACCGCTGGCAAATGTAGTCGCCACGGCGGTGTCAATGAATTTTGGTTTTGCAGAAACGTGGACATGGCGTGTGCTCCTCAATGGATTGAATGACCGACAGTGGCACGGGCAGCAGATGATACTGGGCGCGCGTCAGTCCGTCGGTGAATTGCAGGGCGGCGCGCGCCACTTGTTGCGCATGGTCTGCATGCTGGTCGCCCAGCAACCGCTCCAGCACATGGTTTTGCACAAACTCGTCGCCATGCTGCACCGATGACAACAGCGTTAGCACCAGGCACTCCTGACGGCAGACGCGGCGGCAATTCCGTGGATAATAATTCAGGCCCAGATTCAATCCGGGCCTGAGACTGCGCACAAAATATTGCAGACTGCCCATGATATCACAGGCAAAGCTCAAGCCGCCATCGCCCACATAGGCCGACCACAGCTCATCCCAGCAGGACATGTCACCATGGTCATAGCCCGCCATGGCACAGCGATAGCCAGTGAGGGCCAAGCGTTCTGGCTTGTGATCGAAAAGATCCTGTTGGTGTGACGTGAATTGCATTGGTATTATTCCGAGTGTTTTTATCGGATATTATTTCCGAGCGTATTTGTCAAGTAAGCAGATGTCGATGCCCGAAGATTTTTCACTGAACAGACTGCCACTCTGACGTTATGGTTGGGGACGGAAGGAACACCATGTCAGCATTCATCCAATCCCTCACCGCAGAACTGGACGTTATTCGCGGCCAATCCCTTTGGAAAACAGAGCGGGAAATCCTGTCGTCGCAGTCCTCCCACATCGAAGTTGAGGGGGGGCGCGAAGTCTTGAACTTCTGCGCCAACAATTATTTGGGCTTGGCCAATCATCCGGCTTTGGTTGAAGCTGCAAAAGCTGCACTCGACAGCCACGGTTTCGGCATGGCCTCGGTGCGTTTCATTTGCGGCACCACGGATTTGCACCGCCAGCTTGAAGCACGGATTGCAGACTATGTTGAAATGGAAGACTCGATTTTGTTTGCGGCATGCTTCGATGCGAATGGCGCGGTGTTCGAACCCCTCTTTGGAGAGCAGGATGCGATCATTTCCGACGCCCTCAATCATGCCTCCATCATTGATGGTATTCGCTTGTCGAAAGCCAAGCGTTTTCGCTTTGCCAATGGCGACATGAATGACCTCGAGACGCAGTTGCAAGCGGCGAAGGCTGGCAATGCGCGACGCATTATCATCGTCACCGATGGCGTGTTTTCCATGGATGGTTATTTCGCAGACTTGAAATCCATTCGCGCACTCGCCGATAAATATGATGCGCTGGTGATGGTTGATGACTGCCATGCCACAGGCTTCGTCGGGCCGCAGGGGCGGGGAACTCCGGCACGAGCAGGCGTGAAGGCGGACATTCTCACAGGCACGCTGGGCAAGGCCTTGGGTGGTTCGGCGGGTGGATATATCGCAGCATCAAAACCCATTGTGAATCTGATGCGGCAACGGGCGCGGCCCTATCTGTTTTCGAATTCACTTCCTCCAGCCATCGTGGCTGCAAGTTTGAAAGCCATTGATCTTGCGGAAGCGGGAGATGATTTGCGTTTGAAAATTGACGCCAATGCAAAACATTTCCGTTCCGCCATGACCGCCG
>JANMEM010000481.1:0-2471 GCA_031376985.1 Hyphomicrobiales bacterium | reverse complement strand
ACCTACGAACACGTGCCACCGGAAACCGTGGGCAACCGCCGCCGCATTCTGGTGTCAGATCAGGCGGGAAAATCCAATCTGCTGGCCGAACTCAATCGCATCGGCATGAACATCGCCAAGGACGACACGCGGCTTGATGTGTTGCTGCATGACGTCAAACAGCGCGAGGCCGAAGGCTATGCCTATGACGGTGCCGACGCGTCTTTCGAGTTGCTCGCCCGTCGCACTTTCGGCGGGGTGCCACATTATTTTGACGTGCTGTCATTCCGCACTTCCGTCGAGCAATTCAACGGCGAAATGCATTCGGAAGCTGTGGTGAAAGTCAAAGTCGGTAATGAAACGTTTATCAACGCGGGCGAAGGCAACGGCCCGGTGAACGCGCTTGATGTGGCACTGCGCAAAGACCTCGGCAAATTCCAGAAACACATCGCCGATATGGAACTGGTGGATTTCAAGGTCCGTATCCTCAATGGCGGCACCGGAGCCACCACCCGCGTGCTGATCGAAAGCCGTGATGCTGCAGGCGAACGCTGGTTCACCGTTGGAGTGTCCCCCAATATTGTCGAGGCGTCATTCCAGGCTTTGCAGGATGCCATCATTTACAAACTGGTGCGTGACGGGGTGGCAGCTTAAAGTTTGTCCTGCGCAATCTCGACGCCCAGCACGTCGCGGGTTTTTGCACGGCGAGCTTCATAGGCCAGGATAACATCAGCTGCACCATTGGCCACATCAAGGTTCACGTCGAAGCCCGTCCGGATAAAGCCTTCCGTTGTCATGTGCCTGACAAGCGCCAGTAACCCGTCCCAAAATCCTGCCACATTGCACAGCACCACGGGTCGCGCATGTTGTTTCAACTGTGACCACGTCAAAATTTCTGCCAATTCCTCCAGCGTGCCGATGCCGCCAGGAAGGGCAACAAATCCCGTAGAGCGTTCAAACATTGCCATTTTTCGTTCGTGCATGGTGCGGGTCACGATCAGTTCATGTACACCCTCCTGCATGCGTTCTTTCGACACCAGGAATTCCGGAATGATTCCTGTCACATGACCGCCCCCGCCAATGACAGCGCGGGCTGTTTCGCCCATCAGCCCTAAGCTTCCGCCGCCATAAACCAGACCGATACCTGCCTCAGCCATGGCCATTCCCAAATCACGCGCCGCCATGACATATTCTGGGTTGTGGCCAGGAGAGGAACCGCAATAGACGCACAAACGGTGGTTTGGGGGTATCATTTGTAAAATCTCCGACGAATCAATCACTAGAATCTTTGCTTTTTATTTCAGGGGCCTTATTAAGCCCGCCAAATGCACCTATTTAGGGTTTTTGGCCAGTATGTGTCTGCCATGCCCTTTCAACATGGATTTAAAATGAAAAACCCGATTGTCATTTTCTCCTCTATCGCCGCAGTCGCGGCCGCCGCCCTTGGTACAACGGTCTACGTCAACAGAACGCCCGTGGAGCCGGTTGCGATTGCAGCACCTGCAGAGCCGGCAAAAACGCCCGAAGTCGTAGCGAAAGTTGAAGCTCCTGCGGCTCCGGTCGTGGAAATCCCTGCTGTTGAAGCGCCTGTGCAGCAACAGGCAGCCGTTGAACCTGCACCCGCCGCACCAGCGCCTGTGGTTGAAGTTCCAGTGCCCGCCGCAGAAACCACCACTGAAGTTGCAGTTGTCCCTGCACCTGCTGAACCCGCCGTAGTGGCTGCTCCCGCCCAGCCCGAACCAGCGCCCGCACCGGTGGTGGCCGAAGCCGCACCGTCGCTGCCATCATTTGACACGGTCCGCGTTGAAACCACCGGCGACGCTATCATCGCGGGGCGCGCCGAACCCGACTCAGATGTTACTGTGAAATGGAACGGCAATATTGTCGGCACCACCAAAGCAAATTCTGATGGTTCCTTCGTTCTCATTCCGGCCCACGCCCTCAAAACCGGCATTGGCGCAATGACCATTGAAATGGCATCGAAGGGCGTCGTCACCACCTCCGAAGGTTCTGTGTTTGTCGTGGTGAAAAAAGATGCACCTGCAATGATCGCCAAGGTCGATCCGGTTGCGCCTACGCAAGTGGTGCAGTCTGGCACACCTGCCGTGGCACCGAAAGACTTGCAGTTGACCGCCGTGGATTATGACCAGACTGGCAACATCGTATTCACCGGAACCGCGACTGCTGGTTCAACGGTGCGCTTTTATGTGGACAATGCAGCCACGGGCGAAGGTAAGTCCGACGACAATGGCAAATGGAGCTTTGCCGGCACCAGCACTGTAACACCGGGAACGCATGTGCTCCGTGCTGATGCTGTTGATGCTGCGGGTCAAGTCGTGAGCCGTATTGAACTGCCCTTCTTGCGTGAAAGCGCAGAGACCGTTGCCGCAGCCCAGGTTGCGGTGGCTGAACCTGTTGTTCCAGCACCAGCCAGCCGCTCGGTTGCAGTGGTTGAGCCTGCCGCACCCGCGGCACCAGCTGTGCAGCCAGCC
>JANMEM010000477.1:0-1756 GCA_031376985.1 Hyphomicrobiales bacterium | reverse complement strand
AGGTGGGAAGCAGTGGCGGCAAAAGCATCCCATGCCTTGCTCTATGCCGCCATGGCGCTGATCCCTCTCACAGGCTGGCTGGCCTACACCGAACACGTCCGCCGCTCACTGGGCATGCGCCCCGCCAGTCTTTTTGGTTTTCGAATACCGCTGCTGCCGGATTTTGGCATCAACTGGCATCTCATTCACAACTGGGGCGGAAAGCTGGTGCTCGCGCTGATCGTGCTCCACATGGCAGCGGCACTCAAACACCATTTTTACGACAAGCATGACACGTTGAAGCGGATGCTACCTTGAAGCTGCGTCGTTGACACACAACCGCAGGCCTCAACTGTGCCTGTGGCGGTGATGCAAGTCAGGCCAATGGGGGTGGGCATGGGTAAGTGCCTGATGTCGATGGGCGTGGCTGTGTGGCTCAGACACGATGACACCCGGATCATGCGCGTGTTGATGATGTTCATCGTGGCTGTGGCGGTGCGCGTGGTCGTCACTGTCATGGGTGTGATCATGACCATGTAGCTCTGACAAATGCAGCCACGCGCCAAAGGCCATGAGTAGTCCTGACAGCATCAAAATGGGTGTCAACGGTGTTGCGAGGATGACGGTTGCCGCCAAGGCACCAATGAAGGGTGCCGTTCCGTAATAAGCGCCGGTGCGGGCCGTTCCCAAATGGCGGAGTGCCACAATGAACAACACAAGGCCCAGACCATAGCTCACAAAGCCAAGCAACATGGCACTGCCGATACCCGGCCAACCGGGCAAGGTTGCACCCATGGCGTAGGCAAGTGCTGCATTCACTGAACCCGCAACCAAGCCTTTGATTGAAGCCAGAACAAAGGGATCAACTGCGGAAATCTTGCGGGTCAGATTGTTGTCGATGGCCCACGACAGGCACGCCAGACTGATGAAGATCATTCCGCTACCAATCGACCCGACGCCGCCCTGCCACGACAGCAAGAGCGCACCAGATACAATAGCAAGCGCTCCTGCGAAAAGCTTTTTGTCCACATGCTCGCGGAACATAACCCAAGCCAGCAGCAGCGTGAAGACCGCTTCCAGATTGAGCAAAAGCGAAGCTGATGCAGCATCCGTGCGGGTGAGGCCAACAAGCAAAAGCAGCGGGCCGATCACCCCGCCAAACACAACAGTTCCCGCCAGCCAGGGAACATCCTTTAACGTAAGCGGTGCTTCAGACTGTGCCCGATTTCGCCGGAGCAGAACCATGGCGCCAAGCCCGAGACCTGACCCCAGATATAAGAGGCTTGCCAAAGTCCAGGGTGACAATTCACCCAGCAGAACCTTTGCAAGCGGTGTTGAAAGCCCGAACAACGCCGCCGAGGCCAGCGCGATCAACGGAGCCTGTTTATGAATGTTTGGCATAACTTTCCGACGACCCGTCAGCCTTGAACATGACAACCTCATAGGGCTCTTTGCTGTCTCCCATCTCCATGCCCGGCGAACCGACGGGCATGCCCGGAACGGCGAGTCCCAGCGCATCGGGCTTTTCTGCCAGAAAACGGATGATGTCCCCAGGCGGCACATGACCTTCGAAGACGAAAGGGCCGATCAGCGCAGTGTGACACCCTGCAAGTTGATCAGGAACTCCAAGTTTGGATTTACGGGCGGCGAGGTCGGCATCGTCCTGCATGGTAATGTCAAAGCCCGACGTTTTCATCTGCTCTGCCCACTTCTCACAGCAGCCGCAACCGGGATTGCGATAGGCCACAACAACTTGTGAAGCGCTTGCCGCAAATAC
>JANMEM010000466.1:0-10684 GCA_031376985.1 Hyphomicrobiales bacterium | reverse complement strand
GCCACCAGCAGAAAACATCTTCTCGGCTCCAGTCTATGAAGATTCAGTGTCAGGCAAACCAAACCCAGTGACCTGCCGCAAGGACCTGCCAGGTGCGATTTATCTGTCGTCAGAACTTCCTGACGAAGATCAAGCCGCAGCCGTCAAGTAACCTGTAATCTGCCCCGGGCGGTTTTTGCCTTCCGGGGCATTTTCAAATGCGGAAAAAATCGTGGCGGCCAAGATCGTAAAATCACCAGACGTGAGCGCATCAGCGCGTGACGATGCAACCCTTCGGCTGACCAATATCTCCAAATCCTTCTCCGGCGTTCTGGCGCTGCGTGAAGTGAACGTCGCATTCTATCCCGGCGAAGTGCATGCCATCCTCGGCGAAAATGGTGCTGGCAAATCGACGATGATGAACATCATCTCCGGCACCTTTGATCCCACGCTCGGTGAAATCCGGTTTGCGGGTGAACGCATCCTTGACATGACGCCGGACAAGGCCAAGTCGCTTGGCATTGCCATTTCATTTCAACACCCCGCTGTGCTCGACGATCTCTCGGTCATCGAAAACCTGCGCGTCGCGTTGCCCGGCCATTTATTTGACGGCAAGGACGCCGAAGCAAACGCCCGCGACATGCTTGATGCTGTCGGCTTGCACGTGCCGCTGCGCCTGCGCGCTGATGCGCTGACCGTCGCGCAAAAACATCTGCTGGAAATCGCCAAGGCGCTTGCTCTCAAACCCAAAGTTCTGATCCTCGACGAACCCACGGCATCACTCGATCAGGATGCTACTGACATGCTGTTCGGGCGCATCCGTGAAGTGGTGAAATCTGGCACATCGGTTATTTACATCACGCATCGCCTTGCCGAACTCCGGCAGATTGCGCAACGCGTCACAGTGTTGCGTGATGGTCGTTATCGTGGCAGTTCGCTTGTTGGCGAAATCACCGACGCTGATCTGTTGAGCCTCATTGTTGGCCGCAATTTGGGATCGACGTTCCCGCCAAAATTCAGGGATGCGGCGGAAGATATTGCTTTCTCTGTCGCATCCCTCGGCGGCAAGGGCTTCAAGGATGTAAGCTTCGATGTGGCCAAAGGCCAGATCATTGGCGTCGCGGGTGTGGCGGGCAACGGCCAGCCGGAGTTGATGAAGGCACTGGCCGGCCTCAATGTCTCAACAGGCACTGTCACGCTGCATGGCCGTGCGCTCACCAAAAAGCAGCTGGTTGAAGAAGCGGCCTTCATGCCGTCAGACCGCCACACCGAGGGCCTCGCAAGCGGCCTCACGGTGCGCGAGAATGCATCCTTCGGCGCGCTGGAAAAATTTGCGTCGGGCGGCATCATCAACAGCAAAAAAGAACTGGGGCTGGTCACCACAACTTTCAAATCTCTGGCCGTAAAAGCGCCGGGGCTTGAAGCGCCGATCCTTTCGCTTTCTGGCGGCAATCAGCAAAAAGTTGTGATGTCACGCGCGCTGTTGTCTGAACCCGGCCTGATCATTGCCGATGAACCCACACAGGGTGTAGACGTTGGGGCGCGCGCTGAAATCTATAAAATCCTGCGTGACGTCTCCGCCTCCGGCACGCCCGTCATCGTTAACTCGTCCGACGCCGCCGAGCTTGAAGGTCTGTGCGATAAAGTCATCGTCATGTCGCGGGGCCGCGTAGTTGCCACGCTGACGGGCAAGGACGTGACCGAAGAACACATCGTCACCGCTGCTGTAAGCGCTGGTACTCATGTGGGTGAAGTTGCGGCCAACATCGCGGCCAAGAAAAGCGGTTGGCGGCATTATTTGCAGTCTGATATCGCGCCAGCAATACCCTTGGCCCTCGTCACGGTGTTGCTTGGACTTTTTGTCAACAGCCAAAACAACAATTTCTTCACCGTCTTCAATATCTATAATATTTTGATGTTGGCCACCGCTTTGGGCTTCATCGCCCTTGGCCAAACTGTTGCGCTGTTGATGGGCGGCATTGATCTGTCAGTGGGGCCGCTCGCAGGCTTTCTCGTGATTGTGGCTTCATTCTTCATGAATGATGACAAGTCTGCTGCCATGTTTCTCGCAGGCTTTGCGTTGATGTTCGTTGGCGCACTCGCCATTGGCACCATCAATGGCGTGCTCATACGCTTTGCAAACTTCACGCCGATTGCCGCCACCATGGTTGTGTATTTCGCGATTTGGGGATGCAGCTTGTCGGCGCGCATCCAGCCCGATGGCTACATCAGCTATTCCATCATTGACTGGATCAACTGGCAATGGGGCCCGATCCCTGCCGCCTTCGTCGTCCTTTGCATGGTGACCTTGGTCTTGGAATATACCTTACGCAAACGCCGCGCTGGCTGGCGTATGCGCGCCGTCGGATCAGACGAAGAATCCGCCCGCCGCCTAGGACTACCCGTCGACCGCACCTTCGTTACAGGCTACATACTTTGCGCACTCCTCACGGCCTTGGGTGCGGTAATCTTCATGGCACAAATCGGTGTGGGCGACGCAAGACAAGGCCTCACCTACACACTCTCAAGCATCACTGCTGTAGTATTGGGTGGCACGAGTTTGAAAGGTGGACGCGGCACGTTCATTGGTACTGTGCTGGGCGCGGTGTTACTGACCGAAGTGCTGAACGCCGTGACATTCCTCGGGCTGACGCAGATGTATCAGTATATTTTCCAGGGTGGGCTGATTGTAGTGGCGGCACTGGTGTATTCGACGGTGCGTAGACAGGCGGCGGTTTGAGGTACGTTTGCAACTTACCAATGCCGGATTTCATTTTTAGTCGACAAGACGGCTTTATCTCAATGAAATGCAAAATTTAGTTTTGTTGTCGCTTACCCAAACGTTCTGTAGAAATTTCCCAAGATTTTTCGGATGAAGCCCGATTTGTTCCTGAGAACCGATCTGGCCGCAATTCATGAAACTCACGTAAACAATTTCTAATAAGATGAGACATCGACTTCCCCGATGAAATCGACTCCGGGCGTAGCCACTCTTCGATATCAGGATCAATTGTGACGGTGATTCGATTCTTATTCACTTGTTTTTCCTAAATGTGTCTATCAACGTCGAAATACAAACTGCAATACTTAAAACAATTCCCGATTCTGCGATTGAACTCCCCCCAAGTGGCAAAAAGTATAAGTACGCGGGTGCCAAAGCCTTTGATGCAGAAGTAAGTGTCAAGAATACGCTACCAAGAATGATGATCTTCATTTGCGCCCTCCAATAAATGAGCGCCCTTGGAGATAGCAGACGAGTATTAATAAATCCTTAATAGTGCATCACATCAGATCTCGCAAAAATTGGGTAATTGCCGATGGGACAGTTTTGTATTTTCAATTTGCGCGCCCCTTCGCAACAGCATCCTCCACCACATCCGGTGTCTGCTCGATCACCGTCATCAAAATACTTGACGCTACATCCAGCTTGCGGCCTTGTTCCCATCCTTCAATGGTACGGGCGGGAATGCCGAAGCGGCGTTCGAAATCTTTCGGGCTTTTAGCCAATGATGTGCGAATGGCTTTCACACGCCGCGCAGAAATCACGTCGATCTGGCGTGAGGGCAAGGCTATTTCGCCGCGCCGATGGGCGCGCACTTCTTTCAATGCCTGCATCAGGTCCGAACCGAATTTCGTGTCTTTCTTGCTCATTCCAGTTCCTCAATAAATGCCAAAATATCCTTGCGTTGCTTTTGCGAAAGATCAGTTTGCTTTGACTTGCCGTAGGCCAACAATAGATAGATCGTGTCTTCAATCGCCAATACAAGATAGATGCATCGTCCTCCCCCACGTTTGCCCTTGCCGCCCGTGGCAAAACGGATTTTGCGAACACCCTTCAGACCTTGAATGACGTCACCAGCCTGAGGGGTCGTTGAAATTTCTGTTTCCAAAGCATCAAGCTCAACGTCCGTCACTTTCAGCTTTTCGATGGCCTTGATGAAAATAGTAGTGCGTATGAGCTGCATGAAGTACCCCATACGCTATTAGCGTATTTTGTCAAGACCGTCACATTCCTCAATAATACCCCGCCGCCCGCATGGCCGCATCAATCCGGTTCTGACTGCGCGTCAATGCTTCTTCATCCGAACACTCGCCATTCAGCGCTGCGAAAATCTCTTCACCCAGAATTTCCTCAATCACGTGGTACTCCGGCACGGGCGGTCTTTGCCAGTGTTGGATTTTGTTTTGTTTTGCCAAGCGATCAACGAAGCTGACGATGGGTGTTGATGCTGCGGCTTCAGGGTCCGCACTCACGCTGAAGCGGGGCGCTACGGGCACACCGTTTTTGACGTGCTCTTTCATGGCGGCGGGGGAGGCCATCCATGAGATGGCTTCGAAGGCGAGGTGGGCACGGGCGGGTGGGATGTTGGCGGGCACCATCAACAAAAATCCGCCGATGGGTGAAACACTTGTGCCGCCAGGGCCTGCGGGGTGGGGGTGATAGGCGACTTTGCGTTTGACCACCGAATGAATGTCATATTCAAAACGTGCGGCGCGCATGGTCCAACCATAAATCATCGCGGCGTGGCCGCTCATGAAATAATCGAGTGCGCGGTTCCAGTCGATCGACAGAATATCCGGCGGTGAATAGGCCAATAGCTCACGCATATATTTCAGCGTGTTGCTGCCAGCCTCGCTCAAAATGCGCGGGCGCATGGCCTGGCCTTTCAGCTTGCTGTAATCCAAATGCAGGCGCGGTGCCGGGATATCGATCACGGCACTGCCGCAGCAGCCCATCAGGAACATGAATGAATGTGCCACAGGCATGCCACGTGCTGCATTCCACACCACACCTTGCATTCCCTTCTTCGGATTGTGCATGGCTTTTGCCGCCTGCAACACTTTCTCAAAAGTCGTGGGGTGCGAAAGACTACGCTCCTCAAACAAATCCTTGCGCAGCATCAAGGCTTCAATGGTGCAATAGATCGGCACGCCATATTGCGTGTTGTTCCAGTTGCCGGTGGACCAGATGTTGGGATGAAAGTCTTGCGGGTTGATGCCGCTGCTTTTCAAAAATTCCGTAAGGGGTTGTGCAAGATTATTTGCCACACTTTCCCCCAACCACGGCATGTTGACGGCGATCACGTCATACTGGCTCTGTGCACGTTGCGCATTGGCGAAAACTTCCGTGCGCAATTCCGGCAGCGCCAGTAAATTGAAATTCTTGCGGGCCGACAGCTTGCTGCGAAAATCCGACCACATGTCGCGCATGCTGGCGAAGTAATTGTCATCATGCAGCAGGAAGCGCAGTTCAGGCCCTGCATGATCGCGCTTTTCCATGATCTCAAGCGGAGGAATAATCTGGCCTGCAAGATAGGAGCCGCCGAAATAATAGTCCTCGGAGTCACCACTTCCGCATTTCAATCCGAAAGTATCGCCCAGAAGGCTTTTGACTTTCGCTGCGTAGTTGGTGAAGCCTATCGCCAGTTTGCGGCTGGGTTCGAGATAGTGGGATTTCCCCGTGGTGCCACGTTGGCGCAACTGAATGTCACCATCGTCAACCAGTTTGTGAATGCGGCGCATGGCGCTGGCGAAGGGGATTTCTGCTGCCGATGCCAGCGAAGACATGGTGACGTTCTCCCCGCGCAGATGGCTTTTCATCAGATAGAGAATGATGTTCCAATTGGGGTCTGGTTCGGCTGCGTTCAACAGCTTGTCATAAGGCGTGCGCATGCGTTCAAGGAAGGTGATAATGCGCAGGAGTTCGTATTCGGTCATGATGTTAGACTAGACAGTTTCTGCACGTCAGCATAGCCTGTCAAAAAATTGGGAGGAAAAAATGGCTGAACAAGTTTTAGGTATGCACCACATCGGCATTACGGTGCCGGATATCGAAGAGGGTATCACATTCTTCGAAAAGATTTTTGGCGCTGTGACGGTGTTTCGCACCGGGCGTTTTGATGTTGACGACAAATTCATGCAAGGAAAGTTGGGCGCCGCACCGCATTCGCGCATCAAGGACCTTGTGTTCCTGCGATGTGGTAATGGCACGAGTGTTGAACTGTTTGAATATAGCGGCGAAGACAAGCAGGCCGGGCAAAAGCGTTCGTCGGAAGTTGGGGGCTCGCATATCTGCTTTGAAGTTGAAGACGTATTTGCTTCGACTGAGCACCTGAAAGCCCTGGGTGTGGAAATGCTGGACGGTCCCAACGTAGTGGAAGCCGGACCATTGGAAGGTTTCAAGTGGGTGTATTTCCGCACACCCTGGGGGCAGATTCTGGAGATCGCCAGTTTTGACAATCTGGGATATGAGAAAGACACGCTACACCGTTTGTGGCGCGCCACGCCTTAGATATGTTTCTGGTAGGTCTCGATCATCAGCTTTGAATTGTCGGGGTGGGCTTCGCGTTTTCCCGCTTCAATTTCGAAGCCAATTTCAACGACACGCTGATTCATGGGTGCCTCGCGGCCGTGTTTCTTCAACATGTCAACGACCCAACCGTTCACCTCTTGCACTTCAGCGCGGCGGCCTTTGCGCCAGTCTTGCAATGACGTGACCAGCGTATCTGGCCTGGAAAAAGTTTTTAGAACTTCATCAAAAATCTGATCGACATAGCGTTCGGGATGATTGGTGGTGATGGGTGGCATGCCGATGATCGGGATGATCTTTGCGCCATCGGCCTGCGCGGCCTGCATGGCCTCGTATCCGGCCAAACGCATGACTTCCAACATGCCGGGATAACGGGCTGCATCATTGAGCGGCATGTTGAGAATGGCGGAGGGAATGAGTTCTGCGGCATTGACTACAAGCTTCATCCACTTTGCGGAGCGGATGTCATCCATGACTTCCACGCGTCCTGAATTGCGCAGGAAGGCGGCTACCGACTCCACCCGCGGCTGAGTTTTGGGGTCAAGTGCACCCAATGCAAACCATGACTCATCAACATCATTCTGCCGATTGGTGGTTCCTGGCACCCACATATTGGAAGCAATTTCAATCACTGCGCCGAGGGTACGTTCTCGTCCTACAATGGCTGCAATGTCTTCATGGGTCATCCCATTTTGCAAACCGACGATAAGGCCATCTGTCGCAAGCACGGGTTTTATGAGTTCAGTGGCCCATTTGGTGTCGTATGCTTTCACAACCAAAAATACCAAATCGAACGGCTCTTTGATTTCCGCCACTTGGCAAAGATGCAAAGCTGGTACCTTTGCGTTGATGCTGCGTGTCGGCAAATTGACTGTGATACCATTTTTACGAATAGTTTCGATATGATCCGGCCACTGATCGATGAACGTTACATCCAGCCCAGCAAGCGCAAAATCAGCGGCAATAGAAGCGCCTTGTGCTCCTGTTCCCAGAAACGCGATCCGAATGTCTTTTTGGTTATCCCAGCTCATTACTATCTCCCATATGAACGCTGTTGGCGGCGCCTGATTTTACTAGTCTGACTATAGTCGAGTTTCAATTCATTCCAATTACCAAGCGCTTCCATTAGAATTTCATTGGAAGCAACATCGCGAACATGAAGCCATTCTGGATCCATCAGTCTTTGATGCGGTTCAGATTGAACTTGCAGCGCGATTGAACCGGGAGAACCGGAGACCTTACAAGTCCAAAGCACCTTTGAGAGGAATTCTCTTTAACAGCAAAGGCATCCGCATGATCCCATCCCATGCCACCAAGTCAGGTCTGTGCTATGGTTACTATCAATCCTGGGCCCTCAATCAGGGGCAGAAGGAAAAGGCGGGTGTTGTGGCCCGTGTGCCTGCGCAGGAGATCGAGGACGCAGTCAGGGCTGCAATCCTCGAAAGTACACGCTCGATCAATCATGATACTCCCCCTGAGCCTGCTGATGATACATGGGCAAAGTGCATTGAACGCATTGATGTTTTTGCCGGTTAACTGGCGATCACCCTGAACCCTGACACAAGTCTTCCTGAAACCGCGCAGGATGAATCCAAAATCCCAACAACCACCTTTAGCATTCCATGGTCTAAACCACCCGTGCGTTGTCGGCGCGCACTCACCGTACATGATGATTCAACGCTGCAACGTCGCCCGATCAGTTCCGAAGCAAGGTCGAGCCTGCTCAAAGCCATCGCCCAAGCCCGTGTCTGGCAGGACCGCCTCGTCAACCATCGCGATGCTGACATCTCAACCATCGCCAAAGAAAATGGACTCGCAGACAAAACTATCCGCGCCACCCTATCCCTCGCCCTGCTGGCACCTGATATTGTCGAAGCCGCAATCGACGCTCGTCTCCACCGAGGTCTCACGGTCACACAGATGACTGGCCTGTCCGCAGACTGGCAACAACAGAGACAGGGCCTTGGGTTGATCTGACCAAAGCAACCCACGGCACCAGTTCTACTCGACCCGGTACAACTGCCCGGTTCTTTGCATCACCCAGAGGTGTTTCGCGCAAACCTGTCGCGCCAATCACTCCAAAGAATTGTAATAGCGCGCCCCGAAGAAGACGCCGCAAGTGCATCGATCTCGCCCCATCGAACCCGTCTGCTTACTCAACTCAAGTTGCGTGCCCCCGATGTCGGATTTTGCTCTGTAGTTGTCGAAAAACAGATTGTAATATATTCGGCCAACCTACAAATCGAGTGTCACAAACAGAGAGCTGTAAAAGTTGCGCTATTCGGGCATTCGGGTCATCGTTGAGGCACTCAGGGGGCATAAGGGTTGGAAACCTGTGTGGCGTGATCCTGTGCCCAAGGCCGAGTATGACTATATTGTCGTGGGTGGAGGTGGGCATGGTTTGGCGACTGCCTATTATCTGGCACGCGAATTTGGTCAGGCACGGATTGCTGTTCTGGAAAAAGGCTATCTTGGCGGTGGCAACGTCGGGCGCAACACCACCATCATACGCTCCAATTATCTACTCGATGGCAATCAGCCTTTCTACGAGTTTTCACTGAAGCTGTGGGAAGGGTTGGAGCAGGATTTCAACTACAATGCGATGGTAAGCCAGCGCGGCATCATGAACCTGATCCACACGGATGCGCAGCGTGATGCTTTCACAAGGCGTGGCAATGGCATGATCCTGAATGGTGCTGATGCGGAATTGCTCAACCGCGATCAAGTGATGGATATTTATCCCTTCCTGAATTTTGACAATGCCCGTTTCCCAATCAAGGGTGCATTGGCGCAACGGCGGGGCGGCACTGTGCGGCATGACGCGGTGGCTTGGGGGTATGCCAGGGGTGCGGACTTGCTGGGCGTGGACTTGATCCAGAATTGCGAAGTCACGGGGTTTAAGATCGACAATGGTCGCGTGCGTGGAGTTGAGACCTCACGTGGTTACATCGGTGCGAAAAAGATTGGTGTTGCGGTGGCAGGTTCATCCTCCAAAGTGATGGCACAGGCGAACATGCGCTTGCCGATTGAGAGCCATGTGCTTCAGGCTTTTGTATCGGAAGGCTTGAAGCCGCTGATTGATGGCGTGATGACGTTTGGGGCAGGACATTTCTATGTCAGTCAGTCTGACAAGGGTGGGCTGGTATTCGGCGGCGATATTGATGGCTATAATTCTTATGCCCAGCGCGGCAATTTGCCGGTGATTGAAGACGTGGCCGAAGGTGGCATGGCCCTGATGCCGATGATTGGTCGTGCGCGTTTGTTGCGGGCGTGGGGCGGTATCATGGATATGTCGATGGATGGTTCGCCTATCATCGACAAGACGCATATCGACGGCCTCTATTTCAACGGAGGCTGGTGTTATGGTGGCTTTAAAGCGACACCAGCCAGCGGCTGGTGCTTTGCGCATTTGCTGACCAAGGATGAACCGCACCCCACGGCCACGGCCTATCGTTTTGATCGCTTCCTGAAAGGTCGGATGATCGACGAAAAAGGCATGGGCGCAACGTCCAACCTGCATTGAGATCTGACCCATGATCATCAACCATCCCATTCTCGGTCCGCGTGATGCGCAGGAATTTGTCTATCTCGGTGATGCCAGCCTGATGGCACGTCCTGATGGTATGGCTGCCGACGCTATCTCGGCATTTCATGAATATTTGTATCAACGCACCAATCCAGCGGGTGAACACCGCGAGCTCTGGTATCATGAACAGGGCGACCGGAGTTGGCTTGTGGTGACGCGCAACACAGTTACACACACCATCACAAAGGTTGAACTTGCGCGTGATGTGGCGCGTGCGCTGGGGCGTTCGACATGACACAGAGCAATCGTATCGCTGGTGGTTTGATTGACCGCAGCAAAAACTTGAATTTCAGTTTTGATGGCAAGGCCTATGCGGGGCACCCCGGCGATACCTTGGCGTCTGCATTGCTGGCCAATGGTGTGAGGCTGATGGGGCGCAGTTTCAAATATCATCGGCCGCGTGGTCCCCTGTCTGCAGGTTCGGAAGAACCTAACGCACTGGTCGAGTTACGCACAGGAGCGAGGCAGGAGCCGAATACACGGGCCACGGTCGCTGAGTTGTTTGAGGGGCTTGAAGCCAACAGCCAGAATCGTTGGCCGTCTCTGGCCTTTGATGCGCTGTCTATCAATGATCGCCTGTCGAATTTCTTCGCCGCTGGTTTTTACTACAAGACCTTCATGTGGCCGAAATCGTTCTGGGAAAAAATCTATGAACCGATCATCCGCCGTGCTGCGGGTTTGGGGTCTATGTCAAAGCTGGAAGACCCGGACAACTATGACAAGGGTTTCATCCACTGTGATGTGCTGGTCATCGGTGCAGGCCCAGCAGGGTTGATGGCAGCGTTGACGGCGGGCCGTGCGGGTGCCCG
>JANMEM010000452.1:0-8786 GCA_031376985.1 Hyphomicrobiales bacterium | reverse complement strand
ATTCCACATGAACAATGATATTTGTGCATCTGCGAAATGCCTCTGCAGATTTTTCCACGACCAACAATCACTGGCATCTGTACAAAGCACCAGATTTTCGTTCATATTGGTTAACGGGGCGGCGATGAGGCATCGCTGCATGGGTTTGGGTAAGTAAAATGGCGGCTCAAGAGCAAGACGAAGTCACGCGCGTTGGTGTGGCACAAGCAGATCTCATGCAGACACCCAATGTCATCAACATTGATGGCTTGGTGAAATGGTTTGATGTGGGTCGGGGTTATGGCTTTGTTATCCCTGACAATGGTCTTCCGGATATTCTGTTGCACCTCTCATGTTTGAAGCGTGATGGATTTGATGCGCCGCTCGAAGGCACGCGTGTCACCTGTGAAGTTGTGGCGAGACAAAAGGGTTATCAGTGTTTGCGCGTCTTGTCGGTTGATCAATCGACGGCCATTCATCCCGTTGAACGCCGCGCCCGCACCCACAATGAAGTCCAGCCCACAACCGGTTGGGTGCGCGCCAAGGTGAAATGGTTCAACCGTGCCCGTGGTTTTGGCTTTGTCAGCGAAGGCGAAGGTCTAGGTGATATTTTTGTGCACATGGAAGTGCTGCGGAAAACCGCCATGAGTGAGTTGGTTCCAGACGAATGGGTTTACGTTCGTTATGGCGACAGTAATCGTGGCAAGATGGCGTCGGAAGTGCGCACCAGTCTCGAAGGCGGCCCTGCACTCACCAACTGATCTGCCTTTCTTCTGCTTCAATTCAACGGGAGAGGTGCCGCATGAAGTTCAGGGGCATCACACGGCGCGGTTTTTTTGCTTTCACAGTTGCTGCGATAATGTCTTCGCAAGCGGTGGCGCAAGACGTGGCACGAATCGAACCCTTGTCTGTGGTCTCCAGTTCTTCGGCCACATTGTTTTCAGCCGAGATTGCCGACACTGATGAATTGCGTGAACGTGGCTTGATGTTCCGCCATGTGCTTCCCAAGGACAGCGCCATGCTGTTCGACTTCGGCAAACCCCGCCCCGCCGCCATGTGGATGAAGAACACCTATATCTCGCTTGATATGCTGTTTGTACGGGCTGATGGCACGATTGCAGCACTGGCCGAAAATACCGAGCCATTCTCGACACAAATCATCAGTGTTGAAGAACCGGTCAAAGGCGTGGTGGAGCTGGCGGCAGGCACCGTGAAGCGCCTTGGCATCAAGCGGGACGACAAGGTTTACCACGAGATTTTCAAGACGGCGGACCAGTAGTTATTCGCTTGCGGTTTGGTGTGAACTTCGGCTATCCAGCGCCTCGTCAAGGGTTAGTCGGGGTGTAGCGCAGTCTGGTAGCGCACCTGCCTTGGGCGCAGGGGGTCGCGAGTTCGAATCCCGCCGCCCCGACCACCCTGACGTTTGAATTCGCTGAGGTGAAACCCAATGCCCGCTCGCATCTATAAACCAAGCCGTAGTGCCATGCAGTCCGGCAAGGGCAAATCGCAGGAATGGGTGTTTGAATTCGAACAGGCCACCGAACGGGTTGCAGACCCCCTGATGGGGTGGACGTCGTCTGACGATACCTCGACGCAAGTGAAACTGAAGTTCGACACCCTCGAAGAGGCTGAAGCCTATGCCAAACGCAAAGGCATTGCCTATACGGTGCAGGCGGAAGCGCCGGTAAAAATCCAGAAGAAGTCCTATTCCGATAATTTTAAATTCGGCCGCACCGAAAACTGGACCCACTAGTTTTCTGTCCAGCACAAAAGACTCCGTAGCTCAGCTGGACTAGAGCAAGCGCCTTCTAAGCGCTAGGTCGTTGGTTCGAATCCAACCGGAGTCGCCATTTCCAGAGAGTAAAAACAATGTCTGAGACAACACGTGATTCCAACGGCGCTGAATTGAAAGACGGCGACAACGTGACCCTCATCAAGGATTTGAAGGTGAAGGGTGCCAATGTGACCTTGAAACGCGGCACAATGATCAAGGGCATTCGCGTGACCGACAACACCGACGAAGTGGACTGCAAGCACGACAAGGTCAAGGGGCTGGTGTTGCGCACTGAGTTTTTGAAGAAGGCGTAACGTCGTCGCACGGCACTGTTTCATCTAGGTTTTGGGAGCGCCCGATCCTAAGTCACTCGGATGGACAGCAAAGCGCCCTTGTTTGGCCGACGCGCCGTGGCCCTCAGTTATGGACTGACATGCCATGTGATTTTTTTCGCCAGCGTGGCGCTGATGATCTGGCACATGTTTTTCGGCATGAGCAAATCATTGGGCGGACTTCACGCACCGTGGAGCTGGGTGGCCAATGCGGTGTTGCTGGCGCAATTCCCCCTCGCACATTCTTTTCTGCTCTCGGCAAAAGGGCGGGGCATGCTCAAGCGCTTTGCCCCTGCGGCCTTTGCCAGTGATCTTTCGACGACGACCTATGTCATCATCGCCTCCTTTCAGGTTTTGCTGCTGTTCAATTGCTGGACGTTCAGTGGCGTAATCTGGTGGCAGGCGGCGGGCTTCAGCCTTGCCGTTCTTGTGGCGCTCTATGCGGCAAGCTGGCTGTTGCTCGGGCTTGCCATTTTGAATGCCGGAATCGGACTGCAGTCTGGCTTCATGGGCTGGTGGGCCGTGTTGCGAAACCGAAAGCCGGTTTTCCCCGGCATGCCCATGCGCGGACTTTTCAGCTGGTGTCGCCAACCCATTTATGTGGCCTTTGCCTGCACCACCTGGACGGTGCCAAACTGGACGCCGGATCAGTTAGTGATAGCGGTGACGCTGAGCGCCTATTGCCTGATCGGGCCGCTGTTCAAGGAAGCACGGTTTCGCAAGATTTATGGCGAGGCCTTCATAGCGTATCAGAAAACCATACCCTACTGGCTGCCGTTCCCCAGAAAGAAACCATGAGCAACCGCAACGACCTCACCATCTATGACCGCTATGCTGCGCATTGGTGGGACGGGACACATCGCTGGCTGCGCACATTGCAAAACCTTGTGCCGGCGCGCTTTCGTTTTTTCGACCCGGTCGTATCGTGGCATGGCAAGACAGTTCTTGATCTGGGCTGCGGTGGCGGTTTCATGGCGGAGGCTTTGGCCAGTCGTGGTGCTGTGGTGACAGCAATTGATCCTGCGGCGGGTGCCATCGACATTGCAAAGCGTCACGCAGCGGGGCAGGGCCTCACGATCAATTATTCGGTGGGCGTGGGCGAGTCATTGCCGCTGAATGACAACACCATGGACTATGTGGTTTGTGTTGATGTGCTGGAACACGTTGCGGATTTGGGCGCGGTTCTCGATGAAGTGAGACGCGTGTTAAAACCCGGTGGCATGTTTCTGTTCGACACCATCAACCGGACAATGCTGGCAACACTGGTTGTGGTTCATTTCGGCGAGACCGTGCTCCGGATGTTGCCGAAAGGCACCCACGACCCCGCCATGTTCATTCCACCGGGTCATTTGCGGAACCTGTTGACGGAACGTGGATTTGGAAAAATCGAAATGTCGGGATTCGGCCCGCGGGGCATTGACCGGAAACTGGATTTCACCTTCGGAAAAATGCCGACGCTCACAGTGATGTATATTGGGAATGCGACGTTGGCGAAATAGCGTTCAATTACTTCGTCAAAAACTCCGAACATTTCGGCGCTGTTGAATTTCCCCAGGGCATGATGGGTACCGACGAATTGCTGTTTTGCGGTGAACCTTCAATGATGCGGTCAGTGTAAGTCAGATAGACCAGCACATTGCGCTTTTCGTCACAGCCGCGGACGATCTGCATTTTTTTGAAGAACAAAGAACGGCGTTGACGATAGATTTCCTCACCTTGTTCAAACTTGGCCTTGATGCTGATGGGGCCGATCTGACGGCACGAGATTGACGTCTCTGAACGTTCATCAGCAAAACCAGCCCAGCCTTTCCAGCCGCCAACTTCCGGCACTGTGAAATAGCAGGCAACGCCTTCAACACCCGGATCATCGATCACATAGGTCGAAAGTTTGGCGTCCGGCGACAACATGCGCCACACTGTTGTCTTCTGGAAAATCAACTCTGGATCATCCGCCTCTTGAGCCATCACGGGCGCAGCAAGGCAGGCAAGGGTGAGCAGGGCGGCAGCGACGTGTTTCATGTGATCCTCCAACAAGCCAAGCAGATGGTGCGGGCGAACACAAAAATCAAGCTCAACGCGGCGAGGGGGCCTCACCGCGCTGAGTGCACAAACACCTATTTCAACGGAACGAGGAAGGGTGTTTTGGGCGTGCTCGCATAAAACATGATAACTTTAGTGATGGCCGTGGCACTGGGGTTAGAAGCCGTTGTATCGAGATTGGCTTGCTCTATCATGGCCTCACCTGCCTTGCTGGTGATTGGCTTTCGCCCGGCAATGTCCAGCGTCAATTCACCTTCGACGATATAAAGCGTCACCGGAAAATTATGGGTGTGACGTACAGATTTTTCGCCGGGCTGCATGGTGGCTGCCATGACCTTGATTTCTTGAACCGCATCAGTGGGCATGCCGTTTACTTCGGCTTGCATGACCTGTACGGGCTTGTTCGGTGCGTCAGCCAAACTCAGCGTGGACAGGCTTCCTAAAATCGCAGCCGAAAGGCTGCACATCGATGTCATGCGCATAGTCATTCTCCACTTAAACTGTTAAATTCATTCCTCGTTTCGGAATAGTTTAAAGCTACATTGATTTGCCAAGGTGCGGCAGCCACGAATTTGGACGCGGGGGCTGCATTCGTGCATATTGGTGAAATGTACGACTGGAACGATATCAAATATTTTCTCGCTGTGGCTCAACAGAAGAGCACCATTGCTGCTGCACGCGAATTGTCCGTAAGCCAGACGACAGTGCAAAGGCGGCTGGCAGACCTCGAACAAAGCCTTGGCAAAAAGCTTGTGTCCCGCCATCCCGAAGGCTATCGCCTGACGGATGAAGGCGAGGCGCTGTTGCCCTTTGCCGAACGCCTGGGCGTGGCCGCTGCCGAGCTTGAACGGCATGTCAAAGCCCAGACCAAAGACATGACGGGGATCATTCGGGTTACGTTTCCTGAGCCAATTGTTCACATGTTGCTCAAGTCCAACTTGATTGGGCGGTTCAACGAGATCTATCCAAATCTGGCGGTGCAGTTCATCACCAGTGACCGCTATCTCGATATTCTCAAAGGCGAGGCAGATATCGCTTTGCGCTCAGGCGACACCGACGAAGAGCTCATCGGGCGCAAAGTTGGCGAGTCTGTGTGGGCGGTCTATGCCAGCAAGGACTATATCGCCAACCATGGCAAACCAAACTCGCTGGATGATTTGAACGCCCATGCCTTTGTCACCTTCGACGCCGCCCATGTGCCGCATCGCAGCCTGGATTGGATGAAGCGCGTGGCACCGAATGCGCGGGTCGTGTCCACCCACAACAGTGTGCTT
The DNA here is from genome assembly GCA_031376985.1 of Hyphomicrobiales bacterium. GTDB lineage: Bacteria > Pseudomonadota > Alphaproteobacteria > Rhizobiales > Aestuariivirgaceae > Aestuariivirga. Next base: position 3,387 of record JANMEM010000452.1, on the reverse strand, counting down.
GGTTTAGTCTCGGGCGTGAAATCCGGCATGGGCATTGGGCCATTGCCAAAACCACTGGGGAACCGAGACCCGGATCTGGTGTGTGTTCTCGATTCCATCCCGGAACTGCAACGCGACTGGCGCATCCTCGCCCACCCGGATTTGAGGCACACACCACGCATCGCGGCGTTTTTCGATTTTATGGTGCAGAACAGGCAGGAGCTGAGTGCAATTTTGAATTCGTAGACTCCGTCATTCCCACGAAAGTGGGAATCCAGACTTTCATCCAGCGAGATCGTAGAAAGTCTGGATTCCCGCTTCAGCGGGAATGACAGGAGACCAAGCTCTATTTCGCCAAATTCATCCGCTTGAACCCCGCCTCCAGATCCCGCATCAAATCCTCAGGATGTTCGAGGCCAATATGAAATCGCAGGCAGGGCCCCACAGACGGTATTGATGCGGCAACACGTTTTGTCTTGAATGGAATGCATAGACTTTCAAATCCGCCCCAGCCGAAGCCAAGACCAAAAAACTCAAGCCCGTCTAGAAGGCTTGCAACAGCCGCCTCACTGACTGGTGCCAGTTCGACCGAAAACAAACCTGACGACCCTGTGAAATCCCGCTTCCAGATGTCATGCCCGACTGTATCGGGCAAGGCCGGGTGCATGACTTTCGAAATTTCCGGCCGGTCCGCCAGCCATTTCGAAAGGTGAAGCGCACTCTGCATGTGTCGCGCCAACCTGACTTCGAGCGTTCGCAAGCCCCTGAGAGCCAACATCACATCGTCTGGTCCAGGACACATTCCCATCGTTCCATAAGTGCTGGCAAGCAAGGGCATTGCCTTTGCGTTGCAGCAGATTGTGCCCATCAGGATGTCTGAATGGCCACCAATATATTTTGATCCAGACTGCAAAGAAATATCAGCACCCATTAGAAGAGGTTTGAAGAACAGGCCACCACTCCAGCTGTTGTCCACGGCCATGAAACATCCAGTGGAACGGGCGACAGCAGCAATTGCCGGTATGTCCTGTATGTCCATGGATTGTGATCCGGGAGACTCGCAATAAACGAGTTTTGTATTGGGGCGGACCAGACCTGCAATTTTACCTGCGATCAAAGGATCATAATAAGTTGTTTCAACACCCAACCTCTTGAGTACAGTGTCGCAAAAATGCCGGGTCGGATAATAGACTGCATCCGTCATCAACAGATGGTCGCCTGCACTCAAAAATGACAGAAGCGTCGTTGATACTGCTGACAATCCAGACGGGGTGATCCGCGTGTCATGACCTGCTTCAAGCACGGTGATCGCATCGTTCAGCGCGCTGACGGTGGGTGAGCCGCGCCGTCCGTATGCGTAGGGGCTGCTGTTAAATGTTTCAACATCTGGCAAGACGATCGTGGAGCCTCGATACAACGGCGGATTTACAAACCCGGCTTCTGTGTATTCCCGTGCCGCTGTTGCCAGTTGTGTTGCAGGCTTCAGGATAGAGCGGTCTTTAATCGTTTTGGCCATGATCTCTTCTTCGCTATGAATGGGCTCTTATGCCGTAACCCGACAGGAATTCCCATGGCCGAAATGTCACCTCTCGCCCGCGTATTGATGCTGATCCTGCAAAGGGGATCTTGGGTTGCGGCGGGATTGGTGGCACTGTTTGCAGGGATTTTGGTCTGGCAGCGCTATACGCCGGATGGCTTTGTATGGCAGCCGGGCGATACAGGCTTTTTGGGTTTACTGGCCGTGTTGTTTTTGCTGGCGGTTTATTTGGTGCGGAGTATCGGGAAAGAGATTGAGTGATCAGGTGTTTTCATCTGGCGACGGCAAAAGCTGATAGTCGAGAGGTCGCCTGACACCACGGTAAACCCGCAACACATGCAGTGTATCACCCTTCAACACGTATGGAATCAAGAAGCCGTATTTCGGCTCAATTGCTTCGCGTACATCATCTCGCGGAGATGGTCTGCCGCTCGCCGGGTATTCCGCCACCAGACGAATACGCGTTTCAATGGCGTTGACGATGTTCTGCAAACCTTTAGGGCTGATAGGGCCGAGATAAATACGCAACTGATCCAGGTCAGCTTTCGCTTCTGCGGTGAGCTGGATACGCAATAAATTCAAGTCCGCTTTAGAATGTCGGGCTGCGGCGAAGGCAATTCGTCAGGTTGGCCCCAACTGCGCATCCATTTGAAGATTTGTTCACCTGAATGACTCGGGCCAGTCTCGGCACTACGAACAGCAGCATCCAGATCAGCAATATATGCTATGCGGTCGTTTACATAAGCTTCGACTGCTTCATTGATAATAAAGGAGCGGCTGCGCTTCGTCAAAGTCGCTAGTTTATCGACATTTTTGCGGGCTGCATCTGTCAATCGCACTGAGAAAGTTTCGGCCGCGCTGGACATCGCATAGTACTCCGTGTTCGAGGTGAACACAAAGTAGTGCTGATTATACAGACCGTCAAGCCTAGTGTAAGATGCGACACTTGCTCGAAACCTTCCCAGCCATTATTGAAGCACCAACAAATCAGGGACACATCAATGGAATCCGCCAAGCGCATTGCCGACAAGAAGGACTGGATCAAGGGAGCCACAGGGGACTGGGAAATCATCATTGGTCTGGAAGTCCATGCGCAGGTCTTGTCCAAGGCCAAGCTGTTTTCCGGTGCCTCCGCTGAATTTGGCGGAGCTCCCAATGATCACGTTTCGATAGTGGATGCGGCCATGCCCGGCATGTTGCCTGTCATCAACAAGTTCTGTGTGGAACAGGCTGTGCGCACCGGACTTGGGTTAAAGGCCCAGATCAACAATTACTCGGTGTTTGACCGCAAAAACTATTTCTATCCGGATTTGCCTCAGGGCTACCAGATTTCACAGTTCAAGCAGCCCGTGGTGGGCGAGGGTGAAGTGCTTGTGGAACTTGACGATGGTGCCACGGTCACAGTCGGCATCGAGCGCCTGCACCTTGAACAGGACGCCGGAAAGTCCTTGCACGACCAACACCCCAATATGTCCTTCGTGGACCTGAACCGCTCTGGCTGTGCCCTGATGGAAATTGTCTCGCGGCCCGACATGCGTTCGGCGGACGAAGCCAAAGCCTATGTCACGAAGCTGCGTCAGATCATGCGCTATCTCGGCACCTGTGATGGCAATATGGAACAGGGCTCCATGCGGGCCGACGTCAACGTTTCGGTGCGTAGGCCGGGCGCAGAATTTGGCACGCGTTGCGAAATCAAGAATGTCAACTCTATCCGTTTCATGGGACAGGCGATTGAATATGAGGCACGTCGCCAGATTGGCGTGCTGGAAGATGGTGGAACCATTCAGCAGGAAACCCGCCTCTACGACCCCAAAAAATCAGAAACACGTTCCATGCGCTCCAAGGAAGAAGCGCATGATTACAGATACTTC
>JANMEM010000445.1:0-15686 GCA_031376985.1 Hyphomicrobiales bacterium | reverse complement strand
GTCGATTTCGGTCCCAAAAACGACGGCAGCGACAAAGAGCCGCTGATCCTGCCTTCGCCCATCCCGAACCAGAAGATAAAAGGCAGCACCGGAATAGCGGTCGGCATGGCCACCAACATCCCGCCGCACAACCTGTCGGACGTAGTGGACGCTTGCCTGTTGCTGCTGCGCCAGCCGGAAACCTCGATCGAGGAATTGATCGAAGTGGTGAAGGCGCCTGATTTTCCGACCGCCGGCATCATTTATGGTGTCGGCGGCGTGCGCGAGGGCTACCGCACCGGGCGCGGGCGCGTCATCATGCGCGCCAAGACCCACTTTGAAGACATTGGCAAGGGCGCCAATGCCGGCGATCGCCAGGCCATCATCGTTGACGAGTTGCCCTATCAGGTCAACAAGAAGACGCTGCTCGAGAAGATCGCCGAGCTGGTCAACGAGAAGAAGATCGAAGGGATCAGCCACCTGCAGGATGAATCCGACAAGGATGGCATGCGCGTGGTGATCGAGCTCAAGCGTGGCGAGATGCCCGAGGTGGTGCTCAACAACCTGTACAAGCAGACGCAGTTGCAGGACACCTTCGGCATGAACATGGTGGCGCTGGTCGATGGCCAGCCGCGCCTGCTCAACCTGTGGCAGATGCTGGACCAGTTCCTGCAGCACCGCCGCGAGGTGGTCACCCGGCGCACCGTGTTCGAATTGCGCAAGGCACGCGAGCGCGGGCATGTGCTCGAAGGCCTGGCTGTGGCACTGGCCAACATCGATGAATTCATTGCCATCATCAAGGCGGCGCCGACGCCACCGGTCGCCAAGGAAGCGTTGATGCAGCGCCCGTGGATATCGCCCGTGGTGGCCGAAATGCTGGTGCGCGCGGCGGCAGATGCCTCGCGCCCCGAGGGCCTCTCGGAAGCCTACGGCATGCACGAGAATGGCTACATGCTCTCCGACGTGCAGGCCACGGAAATCCTGCAGATGCGCCTGCAGCGCCTGACCGGGCTGGAGCAGGACAAGATCGTCGGGGAGTACAAGGAGGTGATGGCGGTCATCACCGACCTTCTCGACCTATTGGCCAAGCCCGAGCGCATCACTTCGATCATTGCCGAAGAACTGGCCAAGGTGAAGGACGAGTTTGGTGATGGGCGCAGGTCCATGATCGAAATGAACGCCGAGGACATCAACCTCGAAGACCTGATCACCCCGCAGGACATGGTGGTCACGATGTCGCACATGGGCTACATCAAGTCGCAGCCACTGGCCGAATACCGGGCGCAGAAGCGCGGCGGGCGCGGCAAGCAGGCGGCGGCGACCAAGGAAGATGACTGGATCGACGAGTTGTTCATCGCCAACACGCACGACACGATCCTGTGTTTCTCCAATCGCGGCCGCATGTACTGGCTCAAGGTGTACGAAGTGCCGCAAGGCAACCGTGCGGGGCGCGGCAAGCCCTTGGTCAACCTGTTCCCGCTGGCCGATGGCGAGAAGATCAATGTCGTGCTGGCCGTCAAGGCCTATGTCGAAGATCGTTTCGTCTTCATGGCGACCAAGCTGGGTACGGTGAAGAAGACGGCATTGACCGATTTTTCCAATCCGCGCAAGGCCGGCATCATTGCCGTCGACCTCGATCCGGGCGATTTCCTGATTGGTGCCGCGCTCACGGACGGCCGCCACGACGTGATGCTGTTCTCAGACTCAGGCAAGGCCGTACGCTTTGACGAGAACGATGTGCGACCGATGGGCCGCCAGGCGCGTGGTGTGCGCGGCATGATGCTCGACGAAGGGCAGGAAGTCATTGCCATGCTGGTGGCGCCGCAAGAAGGCGAGGCCTCGTCGCAGAGCGTGTTGACGGCGACCGAAAATGGTTACGGCAAGCGCTCGCCGATAGCCGAATACACCCGCCACGGCCGCGGCACCAAGGGCATGATCGCGATCCAGACCTCGGAACGCAACGGCAAGGTGGTGGCGGCAACGCTGGTCGCGCCGGAAGATGAGCTCATGCTGATTACCACCGGTGGCGTGCTGATCCGTACCCGCGTGGCTGAAGTGCGGGAAATGGGCCGCGCCACCCAAGGCGTCACCTTGATCTCTGTTGATGACGGCACCAAGCTCTCCGGCCTGCAACGTGTGGTCGAACGTGATGCCGACAACGGAGAGAACGGCAGCGAGAACGGCACCGAGAACGGCACCGAGAACGGCAGCGACCCCGTTGGCCAGAGCGGGGCCGGTGTTGCTGACGCCGATCTGCCGGAGAATGGCTCCCAGAGCGGATCTTCGGATACGGACCGGTGATCATCGAAGAGAAAGGCGCGTTGCCCATGCGGGTGTACAACTTTTCAGCCGGACCGGCGGCCCTGCCGGTACAGGTGCTGCGGCAAGCAGCGGCGGAGATGCTCGACTGGAACGGCTCGGGCATGGGGGTGATGGAAATGAGCCATCGCGGCCCCGAATTCATGGGCATTCACGCCGAGGCGATGGCGCTGTTGCGCGAGTTGCTGGCCGTGCCGGCGAACTACAAGATTCTTTTCATGCAAGGTGGTGGCCTGGCGGAGAATGCCATCGTTCCGCTGAATTTGATGGGGCGCAATCCGCGCGCGGATTTCGTTGTCACGGGTTCCTGGTCAAAGAAGTCCTTCAGGGAAGCGCAGCGCTATGGCGCCATCAACCTTGCTGCAGATGCAGTGCAGGAAGGCAAGTACCGCAGCATTCCGCCAGTGGCTTCCTGGAAGCTGGATGCATCGGCAGCCTACGTGCACATCTGCACCAACGAGACGATTGACGGTGTCGAGTATTTCTTCACCCCTGACGTGGGAAGCGTGCCGCTGGTGGCCGATGCCTCCTCGCACATTTTGTCGCGCCCGATGGATATCTCCCGCTATGGGCTGGTGTTCGCCGGCGCCCAGAAAAACATCGGCCCGGCCGGGTTGACGATAGCCATCGTGCGCGAAGACCTGCTCGACCAGGCCCATGGGCACTGCCCCAGCGCGTTTCAGTACAAGACCGTGTCCGAGAATGACTCGATGTACAACACCCCGCCCACCTATGCAATTTACATTGCCGGCCTGGTGTTCAAATGGCTCAAGGAGCAGGGCGGTCTGGCGGGAATGGACGAAAAGAATGCGGCCAAGGCGGCGTTGCTGTACGACTTCATCGATGGCAGCACCCTGTACGAAAACCATGTCGAGAAGGCTTCACGCTCGCGCATGAACGTGCCGTTTTTCCTCAAAGACGAGGCGCTCAACGAGGCCTTCCTGCTCGGCGCCAAGGCGCGCGGCCTGGTGCAATTGAAGGGCCATCGCTCGGTCGGTGGCATGCGTGCGTCGATCTACAACGCCATGCCGATCGAAGGCGTGCAGTCCTTGGTGCGTTACATGCGCGAATTCGAGAAAGTCCAGGAAAAGGTGACGGTATGAGCGATCTGGCCAAGCTGCGTCTGGAAATTGACCGTCTTGACGACGAGCTGCTCAAGCTCCTCAACGCGCGCGCGGCGGTCTCCCGGCAGATTGGCGAGGCCAAGCGTGCGGAGGATGATGGGCAGGCCGTGGTTTATCGGCCGGAACGCGAGGCCCATCCAGATCGAGATAGAGGCCATAGCCCACCCAGTCCGATGATTCTTGGAGGCACGCCGTAACGTCTGGTGACCGCATCAGTGGTATTCCAGGGCCAATGCCCACCACATGCACAATGCCGCGGGCGCGACCACGCATGTTCAATATGGGGTGCGGTGCTTCAGCAATGGCAATTGTTGCGCGTTTGCTTTTCTGCTTTGGCACAATGAGACGTGCATCAGGCCCTGCGGCAGCAAGTGCTGCGGCTTCGGCAACACTTGGTGTTCCCACTTCCGCACGGACCACTTCGGAAGGACGCTCAACACGGGCTGATTCAGCGTTGAGTTCTTTGGTGGTGAAAAACCGCACATTCGGCAGTGTGCCTATGCAGATTTCGTCTTCCTTCAAATCAATTGAGGCATAGGTGGCAATGCTCGCCATAGCCAAGCCATGCTCTGCGAAAGTATCCTGTATCAGGTGTTCAACTTCTGCAATGTCAGTACCGCGTTCACAGCCGATGCCGACGCTTAACGTTTTGGGATGAAATGTGAGTACTCCCGGTTCTGCCACGCTGGACGATACGACAACCGGAATTGTACCAGCAGCAGTGGTGATTTCAGAAAGCCAAGGCGCTTCGCCCGTAACGATTGAAAGTCTGTCACCCTTGAGCAGTCGCGCAGTTGCAAGTTTCACAAGCGCGATGTCGGCAATTGCATATCCTGCGGGTGGCTCGTCCAGCGACACCCCGAAGACCACATCACTGGCGGTGGTGACAGCGGCATGACCTGAAGTCGTCTCGGCAATTCTTCGGGCGAGTTCATTGGCACCGTGATGCCCGCCGAGAAGCGGAATGGCAAAGTCTCCGTTTTCTGACAGCGCAATAACGGGTGGTTCCACGTGCTTGTCTTTTGCGTGGGGTCCGATGGCGCGCACAAGAATTCCCGCTGCACAAATTCCGATGATGGCGTCACCGGCATTGAACAACTCGGCCAAATGCTGCGTCGCTTTGCCGTAGGTCTGGTTGACACCTTCCATGCCATCGGGGCCGTGGATCTCAGCAAACAGCCTTGCTCGCAAGCGCCGCGCCATTGGCAAAGCCGATGGACCCAATATGAAAATGACTGTCCGCATACTGGCTAATTCCGCTTTCGCACAATGATGGTTGTGAAATAGGGCAGTGTGTCCTCGTGGATTTGTGCGACGTCACGGATCATCTGCGTGTCATGGGTTGCGCGTTCAACTGCGGTGGCATGGTCTTCCAGATGCAATGCCGACAGCACGCGCTTTACCTTCACAAAATGCCGACCCACTTTTATGATTGCAGCAGCAGATGCAGTTGAAAGCTCACGCTGCAAATCAGTTTCAGCCATTGTCGCGGGCAACACTTTCAGCACGTCGTCGCGCTCACACAAAGGTTGACCGATGACGGAGGCAGCAGCAGTGATGGACGTTACGCCGGGCACCACGACAGTATTGAATGTTCCGGCCAGCCGTTCAAACATATACATAAAGCTGCCGTAGAAAAATGGATCACCTTCACACAACATGATCACGTCAACACCCATTTCGAGGTGTTTGGAAATTGCTTCGGCCCCTTCATCATAGGCCTTTTGTGCCGGTTCGCGTTCTGTACGCATTGGCATGTCGATTGCGATTTCTTCGGCGTGATCGGGCATGAAGGGTTGCGCGATGTTGCGGGCTGTTGATTGATTGCCGTTGGCGACAAGGTAGGCGATGACTTTGGCCATGGAAACAAGGCGCCAGGCTTTGACGGTCATTAGTTCGGGGTCGCCGGGGCCAACGCCCACGCCATAAAGTGTACCCTTCATGGTTTTCTGGTGCGCCATTGGGTGACGGCCATGCGCGGTTTCAGGGCGCGGTGGGGGCCAACTTTTGTGAGAATTGAAACGTCCATTCGCACCAATTCACCACCGTGTTTTTCCTGCAAATCATAAAGATGCATTTCGCCCTCAATGGTCACGACATTCGCAACCATTGTGCCACCGGGTTGCAGCGACTCCCAAGCGCCCTCAAATGTTCCTGGTACGGATATTCCGCCGCCGATGAACACAGCATGAGGACGGGGAAGGTCCACATAGGCCTCGGGAGCGGCTATTGGAATGATGTGCAAGCGTGGCGTTCCGAGTTGATCGGCGTTGGCGGCAATCATCTCACGACGATCTGCCAGCGGTTCAATCGCATAGGCTTCGCAGCCACGGGTGGAGCGCATCCATTCAATGCTGATTGAGCCAGAACCTGCGCCCACATCCCAGAGGATCTGGTCAGGGGCAGGGGCCAATGCTGCAAGTGTAGCAGCACGAACTTCACGCTTGGTAATTTTGCCGTCATGCATAAATGCATCGTCTGGCAGACCTGCGACGCGAGACCATATTTGTGCATGGGGCGAAGCGACACAATGCACTGCCAGAGTGTTTAGCTTAGACCAATCCAATCCAGGATTTTGATCGGCCGGGAACGATGTAACACGCTCTCCGGACCCGCCCAAGTTCTCCAATACGGTGACAGTGCATTGATTAAATCCACGCGCAACCAGACGTCGACACACCTCTGCTATCGAGGTTTCATCTTCAGTGAGAATCAACAGGCGTGCATCTGGTTGAATAAAGCGTTCAACATTGGCAGCCGGGCGGCCATGTATGGTGAAGCAATCACAATCGGGCAGCGACCAGCCCATGTATGCGGCTACCAAGGAAAACGCCGAGAGGTGCGCAATGATTGTGATTTCTGATTTTGGAATAAATGTCAGGACTTTCCGCGCCACGCCGAAATTCATCGGGTCACCTGTTGCGAGGATCACAGTCGCTTGGCCTTTGAGGGGCTTCAACTGTTCAACAACGGCCGAAAACGGTTGCGGCCATTCGTGGAATTGCGCAGACGTTTGCGGCAACTTAGCAAGTGTGCGGGTTGATCCAATGATGTGAACTGCCGAATGAACAGATTCCCGGGCCCTGCCAGACAGGCCATCCCACCCATCCTCGCCAATTCCGACTATTGTGAGCCAAGGCGTCATTAGGTGTCTCCGGTCAAGGCATTGATCACAGACGAAGCCATGGCAGAGCCGCCCCTACGGCCTTTGATGGTGGCGAAGGGAACGCCTCGTGAATTGGCGGCGAGTTCTGCCTTGCTTTCGGCGGCACCCACAAATCCTACGGGAAAACCTACAATCACAGCCGGCTTTGGAGCACCTGAGTCAATCAATTCAAGCAGTGCGAAAAGTGCTGTCGGAGCGTTGCCGATGATAACAATTGCCCCTGCCAGTTTCGGTAACCACAGTTGAAGCGCCGCAGCCGAGCGTGTGATCAACTTCGAAATGCCGATCTCCCGCGCTTCTGGGTCGTTCAGTGTACAGATGATTTCATTTCCGGTTTTGATCTGCCTTCTGATGATGCCATGCCGCACCATTTCGGCATCAACAAAAACGGGTGCGCCGCTGTTCAATGCCCTGATAGCAACCGGAGCAAAATCCGGGGTGATGATCAGATCAGCGACAATGTCTACCATACCACAAGAATGTATGACCCTGGTGGCGATGTGACGGGCGTTCTCCGGTATCCTCGAAAAATCAGCTTCGGCCCCGATCATTTCAAACGATCTGGCGTAAATTGCTGCGGGGTCGCGGAGATAGTCCATCAGTTTTTCAACATGCTCTTTGGCCCCAGCGGGTGATCGGCGTGGGGGTAAACCGCATGGGTGTGATCCGCATGATCGTGGTCACGATCGCCGTGATGATGGTTGTGAGCATCAGGCTTGCTTTGCAGTTTGAATGGCCCGTCCTGACACAGTCCCGTGCAGTTTCCAGTGGCATCGCAGTGTTTGCATTCCTTGGCACTGATGCCCTCAACATGGTGGTGGTGACTTTCCTGGACAGCGCCGACCTCAGCCTCAAAGCCCAGAACCTGCGTGCGGTATTTGCACATCTGGCAATTCATGGCGATGTCGCCGGAAATGATTTGTTCAATGCGCTCTACAAAAGTTTCGACCACAGCAGGGTGGTCGTTGAGGTAAGGCGCTTTCAGGAATTCGACATGTGGGTGTTTTGCGGCCACAGCATCTGTTGCCATGTAGATGCGTTGCACCAACACGCCGGTGAACAGGAAATAGGGGAATACGATGATGCGTTTGAAGCCGAGTTTGGTGATATGTTCGAGTGCTGGCTCAACCAATGGGAAGGTCACGCCAGAATAAGCCACTTCACCCCAGCCAAAACCGAAACCTTCCCACAGGATGCGCATGACCTTGGCCACATTGGAATTTGCATCTGGGTCAGACGCGCCACGGCCGACGACAAGAAGAAGCGTTTCATGTTTTTCAATATGAATTGGTGCGGCGTCGATGGCTTCCTGAATGCGGTCGCCGGCGGCGCGCATCATTTTGGGATCGATACCGAGTTCCTTGCCATAGTTGATGCGCAAATCATTTTGCGCGGCATAGGCGTTGAGCACGGATGGGATATCGTTTTTCGCATGCCCTGCTGCGAACAACATGCCAGGTACGGCCAGCACCCGGGTGACGCCTTTTTCTTTCAGGAGGTCGAGTCCCGTGCGGATGATCGGCGTGGCAAATTCGAGATATCCGAATTCAACAGGGTAATGCGGCAAGCGCATTTTCAGATGTTCCGACAGATTGGCAAATTCAGTCACAGCCTTCCGGTTGCGGCTGCCATGGCCACACAACATCACTCCCAGTTTCTCGGTCATCACTACTGCCTCTCCAAATCACAACGCCACCAGACTGGCGGAGGAAAGGCAGCTTCCGGGTTAGACGCCCGTCAGGGTCCGTCGCACTGGAGTAGCTTCCAGCCTCATGGTCGAGGCGCTGCTGGCAACGCTTCTAGGCGGTTGTCAGTCCAGTCACAAGGCTGCAAACGTCAGGTCAGAACTCAATTCCGGCCTGCGCCTTCACGCCACTGCGGAAGGGATGTTTCAACTGTTCCATCTCCGTCGCCAAATCGGCCATTTCAATCAACTCGTCCTTTGCATTACGACCTGTGATGACGATGTGTTTGTCGGTTGGTCTTGCCTCCAGCGCGGCTTTCACTTCTTCCCAAGACAAATAGTCGTAGCGCAGTACGATGTTGAGTTCGTCGAGCATAACCAGTCGCAGCTCCGGATCGGCGATCATGCGCTTGGCTTCTTCCCAGCCTTGTCTGGCGTGGGCAATGTCGCGATCGCGATCCTGGGTTTCCCAGGTGAAACCCTCACCCATGGCTTTGATTGTCACGAGGTCGGGGAATTTTTCCAAGACCGTGCGTTCGCCAGTGCCCCACGCGCCTTTGACGAATTGCACGATGCCGGATTTCATGCCGTGGCCGACGTGGCGAAACACCATGCCGAAAGCGGCGGTGGATTTGCCTTTGCCTTTGCCGGTGTGGACGATGAGCAGGCCTTTCTCGATGGTCTTGCTAGCCATGATTTTGTCGCGGGCGGCTTTTTTCTTGGCCATTTTTTCGTTGTTGCGGGCTGAATCTTTTTCAAGGTCATCGGTCATGAGAACAAATCTTTCAAACGGTCGTGGACGGAGTTGAGCCGAGGTTGCCACAAACCACGTGCGATGGCTTCCTGAAAGCGTAGCGCCATTTCACGGAGTGCGGCGGGGTTGTTGTCGACCATGAATTGGCAGGTTGCCTCATCTTCGATGTAGGCGTCATACGCCAAATCGAAATGGTGGGATTTTACGGCGTCGGCAGTAGCTGCGAAGGCGAACATATAGTCCACTGTAGCAGCAATTTCGAAGGCACCCTTGTAACCATGGCGCTTGACGCCATTGATCCATTTGGGATTAACGACGCGCGAACGCATGACGCGGGAAATTTCTTCATCAAGCGTGCGAATGACGGGGCGGTCGGGGCGGGAATGGTCGTTGTGGTAGACTTTTGGTTTTTTGCCGGACGCTGTTTCAACTGCCGCACTCATGCCGCCTTCGAATTGATAGTAATCGTCGGAGTCCAAAAGATCGTGTTCGCGGTTGTCCTGATTGTGGATGACGGCTTCGATTTTTGAGAGGCGTTCACGAAATGACGGTTCATCGTTGCGGCCCTGTTCGTGCGTGCCGTAGACATAAGTGCCCCATGTGACATAGGCGGCGGCGAGATCGGCTTTGCTCGACCAGATGCCCTCATCGATCAGGGCTTGCAAACCAGCGCCATAAGCACCGGGCTTTGAACCAAAGATGCGGGCGGTGGAAAGTGAGGCGGCGAGGGGATTGTCTTCTGCGTCTTCTTCCAAGGCGGCCACGGCTTTGATGGCCTTGTCTAGTAACTCAATCTGGGCGGGGAAAGCGTCGCGGAAAAAGCCGGAGATGCGCAAGGTGACGTCAACCCGTGGGCGGCCCAGCACGGCGAGCGGTTGGACTTCAAATCCGGTGACGCGCCAGCTGGCGTTGTCCCATAGGGGTTTGACACCCATCAGCCACATGGCTTGGGCGAGGTCGTCACCTCCTGTCCGCATGTTGGCAGTTCCCCAGCAGGATAAGCCAACGTTTTTAAGGTGTTGCCCAGTGTCTTGAAAGTGTCGGGTAAGCAGTGCATCGGCGGATGCTTTGCCCAATGTCCAGGCGGTGGGGGTGGGCAGGGTGCGGTTGTCCAGGGAATAGAAATTGCGGCCCGTAGGCAGCACATCGAGGCGGCCACGGGTGGGTGCACCGGACGGGCCGGGGGGCACGGATTGGCCGTTCAGGGCGCGGAGGAGGTTGGTACGCTCCGATTGGCCGCAAGATGCGAGAGTGGGGCGGAGGGTAGTGTTGATGAAGGCCAGCACTTTACTGCTAGCGCCGTCATTCCCTCGAACGCAGGAATCCAGACTTTCAACGGGCTCGCTTGCGGAAAGTCTGGATTCCTGCGTTCGCGGGAATGACGAGATTAGTGTGTGTGCGCATATTTCCAATCGCTCGACGGTGTCGCCTGTTGTTCGCCAAGGATCGCTCGAAATCACGTCCAGTTCCGCAGGCCTTGGACCAGTCCACGTCTCGCCCATTTCACAATTCAATGGATCAAATCCCAATTCGAAATCATCCGCCAAGGCACGTATCAGCGACGGTGTGTCCCCACCCGGCACACGTGTCAATGCCACCAGCAAATCGGTTTCCTGCTGTCCCGTCGGGCTTTCACCCAGAATATGTAATCCGTCCCTGATCTGCGCCTCTTTCAGATCGCACAGAAACGTATCCAGCTTTTGCAAATCGGTATCGTCGTCTCCCGTAAATCCCGCATCCCTGTCCATGTTGTTATGGCGTGTGAGGTCGAGGATGTTTTGCTTGAGGAGGGACAAGCGGCGGTGGTCGAGCCCGGATGCGAGATAATACTCATCCACCAGTGCTTCCAGTTCCTTCAGCGGACCATAGCTTTCCGCGCGTGTGAGTGGTGGTGTCAAATGGTCAATGATGACTGCCGAAGCGCGACGCTTGGCGGCGGTGCCTTCGCCGGGGTCGTTGACGATGAAGGGATAGATGTGTGGGATGGCGCCGAGGATGGCGTCCGGGTAGCAGTTTTCAGACAGGCCCACGGATTTGCCAGGCAGCCATTCGAGATTTCCGTGTTTGCCGTTGTGGATGATAGCGCTGACTTTGAAAACATGTCGCAGCCAGAGATAGGCAGCGATGTAGCCGTGGGGCGGGACCAAGGCCGGGTCGTGATAGGTGGCTTTCGGATCAATGTTATAGCCGCGTGCGGGCTGTATGCCGACGACCACATTTCCGAATTTGATGAAGGGGAGATGGAAGAAACCGTTTTGCACAAAAGGATCGCCTTCGGGCGTGCCCCAACGGGCGGTGACTTCGGTTTGTAATTTTTCCGGCAAAGATTGCAATAGTATTTCATAGTCATGGACTGAAAGCCGGATTTCTGAATTTTTGCGATTGAGTTGCAGAGCCTCAATCATCGTAGTGCCGTTTTCCGGGATGCACGGCGCGTGCAGCGCCTTCAGAATATTGATCGTCGACGCTGGCGTGTCGTAGCCAACGCCATTGGCGATACGTCCATCCTTGTTTGGATAGTTCGCAAGGATGATGGCAATGCATTTTTCAGGTGTTGGTGTTGTGCGCAATTTCACCCAGTTGGCAGCGAGTTCGGCGACCCGTGCGATGCGATCGGCCACGGGTTTGTAAGTGATAATGCGGCACTGGGTCTTTTCATGCCAGAGGTGGTCTGCCTTAAATGAAATCACACCAGCATAGATACGACCATCAAGTTCAGGCAGCACAACAGACATGGCGAGGTCTTTGGCGGCAAGTCCTGCGGTGCTGTCCTGCCATTGTTCCTCGGTGTTGCCGCCAAGTGTGACTTGGAGAACCGGGCAACCTTGTTGTGCAAGTACATCATGCTCCGGACTACGGACAGCAAAGGATGTGGTGTTGATGATGACGTCTGCCGGGTTTGCAGCGAAGTGTTCGCGTAGAAAGGTTTGGCAGGTAGTGTCTTTCAGGCTGGAGACGTAGATGGTGTGGGTCGTCAGGCCATGGTCTTCGAGTTGCTCAATGAGTGCAATAATGGGAGCAGTTTGTCCGCCTTCGACCACGGAGCGGTATAAAACAACCGCAATACACCCCCCAACCACGTCATCCCGGCGAAGGCCGGGATCCAGCTTTTCCACGATTTCGCTCTCGGCCAAGCTGGATCCCGGCTTTCGCCTGGATGACGGATCAAGGAGAGCGCAAAAACCAAAGTGTTGTGGCGCACGCGTTCTTTCTCCAAATCCTATCATCCAAGCGGAATAGCCCAGTGCCAATCGAATATTCTCTGGCCCTCCATTTGCAAAATAGTCTCGCAGCGCCTCCCAATCTTCGTTGCTGACTGTGGAAAGTGTCTTCAAGTCAAAATCCTGATCTGTGCCACCTGGCAAGAAAACCAGCTTCGCGTCAGTCAGTTCCACGAGGCGATCCAGGCCATAAGGCCAATAGGCTTTGCCGCCCAAAAGTCTGACAATGATAAGTTTGGCGTGAGTAAGAGTTTGTTCCGTGTACAGATCAACGGAATAATTGTGTTGCAGTTGCAGCAGATTTGCCAAACGCAGTGACGGCGCAGTATCAGGCAAATGGTCAGATGCCAGAGCCAGCGCGGCTAACTCACTGTCCGCTGCCGAGAGAATAACGATGTCGCCCGGGGATTGTTTGAGATCAACGGCGGTTGCCCCACCGTCGACGACGCCGGTTGTGGTGGCCAGAAGATGCATCAGCCCCGCAGAGACGCCTCGATGGCGGCTTTGTCCATGTGCTTTTCACCGATGATAACCAGACGGGTTGTCTGGGTTTCGCCCGACTTCCATGCACGGTCAAAATAGCTGTTGAGACGAGGACCGACAGCCTGCACCAGCAGCCGTGAATTAGAACCCGCAACTTTGGCAAAACCCTTCAGACGCAAAACATCATGGGCTTCGATGGCTTTTGAAATGCGTTGCAACAATAACGCTTTGTCCAAAGCGCCCGGAAGTTCAACTATAAACGTCACGAAATCATCATGGTCGTGCTGTGTCTCGCCTTCCATTTCGTGATGGGACTGGCGATTGTGCAGATCATCTTCTGCAGCAGCGCTGTGACCGAGCAGAACGGAAAGATCAACGGCACTTTGGGTCGAATGAACCAGTTTCGTAGATTTGCGGATCTGCACCGCAAGTTGTGCCGCGACGGATTTTTTCTCATCGTCATTCAGCAAATCCTGCTTGTTGACGATGACAAGGTCGGCGGCGTTCAGTTGATCTTCAAACAATTCCTCAATCGGATTTTCATGTTCGAGATTGTCGTCGGCAGCGCGTTGGACAGCCAGCGCTTCCTCATCGTCAGCAAAGCGACCTTCGGCCAAGGCTTTGGCATCAACGACAGTGATCACACCATCGACGGTGACTTGCGCCTTGATTTCCGGCCAGTTGAAGGCGCGCACCAAAGGCTGGGGCAGGGCCAAGCCTGAGGTTTCGATGATGATATGGTCGGGGCGGTCCTTGCGGGCCAGCAGCTTTTGAATGGTGGGTATGAATTCGTCAGCCACGGTGCAGCAAATGCAGCCATTTGCAAGTTCGATGATATCATCTTCGGTACAACTCTCGTTGCCGCAAGCTTTCAGGATGTCACCATCAACACCCACGTCGCCAAACTCGTTGACAATGAGAGCGAGCCTTCGCTTGCCCGCATTCGCTAGAATATGACGCACGAGAGTGGTTTTGCCGGAGCCGAGAAAACCGGTGATGACGGTGGTTGGAATTTTCTGCGTCACGAAACCGTATCCATTTCAATGTTTGGCAGGAAGCGACCGAGCAAGACGCCCATCACCACCCAGAAAACCGCTGCGGCTGCTATTGCATTTGCGGCGAAATCCGCCGCTAACGCTGGTGGCACCGTGGTTTCGCCTTCGGGGGTGAGTGGTGCTCCAATCACATGCGGCAGTGCGACCAAAACGATGCCCACTACAATTGCCCAAGCTGCCTTTTTCTGGGTGAAGAGATAAATCGCCGTGCCAGTTGCGACAATCGTTCCCAGCCACCAGATTTGGCGCTGTAAAAGATCTGCAACCGGCATGCCGGGGACTTCGGGTGCCAGTCCTGCTCCCGTTGCAACGTGTACAGACAGAAAGCCAAGCAGTCCCCAAATCCAGCCATTTTGACGGGTGATGGGAATGCCGATCAATTGTGACAAGCCAGCTAAAACAAGCGCAAACCCGCCACCAGCGATGAGAGAGGCAACAGATGCCAAACCAAAGCGTTCGAGACCCGGTGCGGGTTCCCACACCTTGGCCCCGTCTTCGGGGCACATTGTCATGCCGGGCATGGTTTCCCTGCAGGCTTCGCCAGTTTTGGCGGCGTCAGCTTCTTCGAAAACTTCTGCCGCAGCAATCAGTGGCGACAAACGGAAATATTGGATGCCGCTCAGCAATACGCCAGCAAGCATCCCGGCGACAAGTGCCGCCAGCACATAACGTCCGATCATGATGTGATGTCCCTCTTAGTGGCAGGGAAAGCCGATGGCGTGGCGCGTATCATGGGCCGCGTTATGAACGGTACTGATATGCGAGAGGCCAACCATGAATATCATGGCGGAGCCTGTAAACAGGCACACAAGGCCTGATTTAACGCGTGTTGTGACGCCTGTTGAGGCAGAAATCGTTTTCGTGGTCATGTCACCCTCCGTGAGACCGGGTTGTAATGAAGCAGTATTGCTTCACCTGTTTGTCCGGCAGGTCTCCTGACTCGCGGTTTCAAGATTCGAACGCCTTCCCGGTTTCCCAGTGGCATATGTTCAAACCAAACCGCTCACAGTTGCGGGGGCAGTCACGGTTTTGGCCCCGATTGGGTGATCCTCACCGTGTTCCCTATTATGCTTCTGGCCGACTGGCGTCAAAGCACCGAACACATCAGTCATGGCAGGGGCGTGGCACATGCGTCAACATGAAAGCGACAGGTCTGATGTGAAAAAACTAGGGTTCGGGGGTAATCCACGCTAAACAACGTAAAGACGCATCGGGTTAACCGGACTTAAACGGGATTTCACATCTAAGTGCTTTTATCTAAAGGATTGACGGCGGCACATGACAAACACTTTGGGCGATCAATCCCGTGTTCCGGGGCAATTGGAACTTTTGGGGTTCGGCAAGGGAACGATGTTCTCGCTTTTTGTGTTTTCCTGCGTCGTCAATATATTGATGTTGACTGGTCCCTTGTTCATGTTGCAGGTCTATGACCGCGTGTTGTCGTCGGGAAGTGTCCCGACGCTTCTGGCATTGTCGGCCATCGTGTTGGCGCTCTACATCTATTACGGGCTTTTGGAATATCTTCGGTCGCGCATCATGGTCAGGGTGGGGCGTCGTTTCGAGGAGTCTCTGCGCAGCCGTGTTTTCGACGCGATGGCGTTTTTGACATTGCGGCGTGCAGCCAATGCCGGGGGCCAACCCATTTCAGATTTGAACACCGTGCGGCAATATATGTCGAGTGCAGGTCCACTGGCCTTTTTTGATATGCCCTGGGTCCCGTTCTATTTGTTCATTGTGTTCATGTTGCATTTCTGGCTCGGTATTGCCGGGCTCATATCTGCCATCGTCATTTTCATTCTGGCCGTTGCAACAGAGGCAACAACCAGAAAGCCGCTTGCGAAGGCCGCCATGGCGCAGACCAAAGCTGTATTGATGACTGATGAAGCCCGTCGCAGCACAGA
>JANMEM010000395.1:0-10258 GCA_031376985.1 Hyphomicrobiales bacterium | reverse complement strand
TATCGCGGCGTCATCTTCGACACCTTCAAGCGCACGGCCTGGGGCTATGCCACCAACCCGAATATGGGCGGCGTCATGATGGTGGGCCTCGGCTGCGAGGGCTTCCAGATTCCGCGCTTCAAGGAAGCCTACAAGGTGGAGGAGGGTGACACCTTCCGCACCATGACCATTCAGGAAACCGGTGGCACGCGCAAAACCGTGGCCGCAGGTGTGCAGGCCGTCATGGACATGCTGCCCCATGTGAACAACGTGAAGCGCGAAACCTGCCTGGCATCAGACCTGATCGTGGCCCTGCAATGTGGTGGCTCTGATGGTTACTCCGGCATCACAGCCAATCCTGCCTTGGGCGCTGCCGTTGATATTCTGGTGCGCCATGGCGGCACTGGCATTTTGTCGGAGACGCCTGAGATTTATGGGGCAGAACATTTGCTCACCCGCCGCGCCGCCACCAGGGAAGTGGGCGAAAAACTTGTGGGCATCATCAAGTGGTGGGAAGACTATACCCGCCGCAACAACATGGAAATGAACAACAACCCGTCCCCCGGCAACAAGCTGGGTGGCCTCACCACCATACTGGAAAAATCATTGGGCGCCGCAGCCAAGGGCGGCAACACCACTCTACAAGCGGTTTACAATTACGCCGACCCTGTGACCGCCAAGGGCTTCGTGTTTATGGACACACCAGGCTATGACCCCGTGGGTGCCACGGGACAGGTTGCTGGCGGTGCCAATGTGATGTGTTTTACCACGGGACGTGGTTCCGCCTATGGCAACAAACCCTGCCCGTCGATCAAGCTCGCCACCAACACCACGATCTATAATCAGATGATTGAGGACATGGACATCAATTGCGGCGACGTGATTGAAGGCGTGTCACTGGAAGCCAAGGGCCAGCAGATATTCGACCTGATATTGAAAACCGCATCAGGCCAGAAGACGAAATCCGAAGAACTGGGCTACGGTGAAAATGAATACGTGCCCTGGTATATCGGCGCGGTGATGTAAAACGCGTCCCGTCATTCCAAACGCACGCTCTTCGCGGGCGATTTGGAACCCCGCTTTTCGAAAGTATAGGGACGATGCTCAATTGCCTCATGCAAGTTCAGCCAGTCCTTGTTGAAGTCCTCAATCAATTCAATCTTCCAATTCCGCTTCCACGCTTTGATCTGTGTTTCACGACGAATTGCCTCTGGCATCGTTGGATGATTTTCATACCAAACCAAATTGTTGCAATCATAGTCGGCCGAAAAACCCTGAAAGACTTTCTCTTTGTGAGCCGCTATCCGATCATACAAATTGCTGGTCACGCCTGTGTAAATAGTGCCACGATATCGACTGGCGACAATGTAAACAGCAGGTTGTTTTTCAAAATTCATGATTGCTCCCTCTGAAAGCGGGGTTCCAAATCGCTTCGCGTTTGGAATGACGGTTTTGAGTGAGTGAACCCGTCGCTGAAAATATAATAAATCACAGTCATTCCAAACGCACGCCCTTCGCGGACGATTTGGAACCCCGCTTCCCTTCTGCCAGCCATTTTTGCACCAATATTATACGCCATCTCCAATCTTCCCGGCTTTAACCTTGCTGTCAGACTTGGACCGCTAGAACGACTTCGGGGCAGGAGTTGGTGTGATGGGTGTTTTCGGAGGCAAGAAAAAGCAAAAGGCCAAAGGCCGGGCTGAGCCTCGTCTGTTTGCTGATGCGCCGCCGCCCCGTGGACGTGATTCCAAAAAACCGGCAAAGCCCCGGCGCAGTTTTTTCCGCTGGCTGTTTAAGGTATTTTTCGCTCTGGCCTTCTGGGGAACGGTCGCCGCCGCTGGCCTGTTTGCCATCACCTGGTATTCGCTTGACCAGAAAGGATTGTTCCAAGTCCCACAGCGTGAACCCGGTGTCATGATTCTTGCCAGCGATGGCAGTGAGATTGCTGAACAAGGCACATTCTTCGGCGACGCCGTTTCCATGGCCGAGCTTCCTGACTACGTGCCCAATGCCATCATCGCCATTGAAGACCGGCGCTTCTATTCACACTATGGTGTGGACCCTATCGGCATTGCCCGCGCCATGTTCAGAAACGCGCTGCGTGGACAAATGCGTGAAGGCGGCTCGACCCTTACACAGCAATTGGCGAAGAACCTGTTTTTGAGTCAGGAACGCACCTTCAGCCGCAAGGCGCAGGAACTGGTGTTCGCAGTCTGGCTTGAATCCAAATTCAGCAAGGACGAAATCCTGCAACTCTATTTGAACCGGGTTTATTTCGGCGGCGGTGCCAATGGCATCGACAAGGCAGCCCGCACGTTTTACGGAAAGTCTGCCTATGAGCTCACACTCATGGAAGCCGCAACTCTTGCTGCCGTTTTGAAGGCTCCCACCACCTACAATCCGGCAAGAAATCCCGAGGAGGCATCGGGCCGTGCGAAACTTGTGCTGGCCAATATGGTCACAGAAGGTTTCATCACCAAGGAAGAAGCGCTTGATGCCGTAGACAATCCGTCAAAGGCCGCCGCCCATGATTTCACCCCGGCCACACAATATGCTGTGGACTGGATCAACACACAGCTGCCGCTGCTGATCAAGAAGCAAACTGAGTCCCTGATCATTGAAACCACCATTGAACCCAACTTGCAGGCCAATGCCGAGAACGTGTTGCGGAAGCGCATCGCTGACAACATCAAAAAACTGAACGTGTCGCAAGGAGCAATCGTCACTATGGATGGCACCGGGGCCATTCGCGCGCTTGTGGGTGGGCGCAGTTACAAGCGAAGCCAGTTCAACCGCGCCACGGAAGCCAAACGCCAGCCTGGTTCAGCCTTCAAGGCCTTCGTCTATCTGGCAGCGATGGAAAACGGCTACAAACCAGACTCGGTTGAAGTGGATGAGCCAGTGAAAATCGGCAACTGGAGCCCCGAAAACTACAAGCGCAAATATCTCGGTGCCGTGTCGTTGGATCAGGCCTATGCGCTGTCGCTGAACACCATCTCCGCAAAACTTACGCAAGCGGTATCGCCCTCCAGTGTCACGCAAGTGGCCAAGCGTCTGGGCATCACGTCGAAGCTGGGGCAGGATGCCACCATTGCGCTGGGCACGTCGGAAGTCTCATTGCTCGAAATGACCACCGCCTTCACACCCTTTGCCAATGGTGGGCGAGCGGTTGAACCGTTCATTGTTCAACGCATTTTGTCGCGTGACGGCTCAGTGCTCTATACGCGTGGTGGTGACGGCTTGGGGCAGGTGATTGGCGAGCGCGAGCTCGGAGACATGAACGCCATGATGCGGCAGGTGATCCTTACAGGTACCGGCACCAAGGCGCGTTTTGACGGGCAGGACATGGGTGGAAAAACCGGCACATCACAGGATTATCGTGATGCATGGTTTGTGGGTTACACGCCTTATCTGGTCACCGGTGTGTGGATGGGCAATGACGACAACACGCCCACGAAGAAAGTAACGGGCGGGTCGCTTCCCGCATTGGTGTGGCACGACATCATGCAGCAGGCGCATCAAGGCATGCCCGAGTTGTCGCTGCCGGGGCAGCCATCGCAATCGAAGGAACCAGAGCCGCAGGTGTCTGACATCACCGATGTATTGGAGCCTTCACCGCAAGTCGCAAATCCCAGCATACAGCCTGACGTCCGCAAAGCCCAAAGACCGAAGCGCGAGCGTGGCTTGCTGGCAAGGATATTTGGTTTGGATGATGTGGGGCCTGCAAAGACATCAAAGCCCGGGCTTTATGATTGAGACGTTACACGCCGTGGTGCAACGTATGCCCATGGGTCTTCAACCACTGTTTGGCTGATCTCGTCTGCGGGCAATGGCCGAGCACGTGCCGCCAAAATCTTGGTCCGTGATTCATTTCTTTCAGATGGGCCACTTCATGGGCCGCCACATAGTCGAGCACAAAGGCTGGTGCCAGAATCAGCCGCCATGAATAGGACAATGCGCCATCTGCAGAACAGGAGCCCCAGCGGCTTTTCTGGTCGCGCACGGTGAGCTTTGAAAAGTTGCATTGCATCTTCAAGGCATAGTCCGCTGAGGCTCGACGCAGATCGATCTCTGCCTGCTGCTTGAGCCAATCCACCAGACGGCGCTGCCAATGGGCTTCTGTGCCAGACACGGAAATGGTTTTCGCCACGGCATCAACCTGCACCAGACCACGGGCCTTGCCGGTGCGGATGATTTGCATTTCAACACCACGCAACATGATTTTATCCGTAGACTGATCATCGGTTTGCCGCCCGCGATGGGCCAACGTGTTCTGCATCCAGATTTTGGACGCTTCAATAAAACGGATCGCAGCGATCTGGCTTTGGCGCTTTGGAAGGGTGAGGGTGAAATTTTCGCCATCACGGGCCAAGCGCAGCACCATGCGCCGCGCCGTGGCGTGACGTTTCATCATCACCACAACAGCATGTCCGTCGATTTCAATTGTAACAGGATCGAGCGGCTTCGGCATCGCTGGCGAAGATTTGCCAAAGAGCATCTGCCGCAACGGCAGCATGTCAGGTTCCGGCGTGGGCTTGGGTAAAGGCGTTGATGACGGGTACAACATCGCTGAGGTAGCGCTTGCCCGAGAACACGCCGTAATGTCCCACACCCTTTTGCACATGGTCGGATTTCATCTCGGCAGGCAATGCCGCACACAGCTTGTGGGCGGCTTGCGTCTGTCCGGGACCGGTAATGTCATCGCGTTCACCTTCAATGGTCAGCAACGCGGTGTCGGTTATAAACTCCGGCGTCACAAGTTCACCACGATAATGATAGGTGCCCTTGGCCAGTCGCTGGTTGATGAACACGCGTTCAATGGTTTGCAGATAAAATTCCGCATCCAGATCCATGA
The DNA here is from genome assembly GCA_031376985.1 of Hyphomicrobiales bacterium. Lineage (GTDB taxonomy): Bacteria > Pseudomonadota > Alphaproteobacteria > Rhizobiales > Aestuariivirgaceae > Aestuariivirga. The sequence continues at coordinate 5,424 of JANMEM010000395.1, read as the reverse complement.
CTGACAAATACTCGTCATAAAAATCCTGCACCTTATCAGCCGAAGGAACATCGCCTTCCACCAACTGCCAATAGAGATCACGGTGCGCCGTGACATGGCGGCTGGTATTCATGGATATGAAGCCTGCAAGCTGGATGAAGCCCGGATAGACTTTGCGGCCAACGCCTGCATGGGGTGGTGGCACGTCGGAAATCATGTTGTTGCGAAACCAGGTCTCGCCCTTTTCCTGTGCCATCTTGTTGACGGCTGTCGGATTGAACCTTGTATCGACAGGTCCACCGATCAAAATCATGCTGGACGGTACCAGCGGATCTTTCCGCGCATTCATCAATGATACCGCAACCAGTACCGGCACCGAAGGCTGGCACACAGCCATCACATCAGCGCGTTCGCCAAGCAGATGCAGCATCTCGATCACGTAGTCAGTATAATCATCAAGATCGAAGGCTCCAGCATTTGCGGGAACAGTGCGGGCATCGGCCCAGTCCGTCACATAGACGTCGTGTTCCGGCAGCATGCCTTCAATGGTGTTGCGCAACAGCGTTGCGAAGTGACCGGACATGGGAGCCACGATCAACAGTTTGCGGCCTGCGGGCACTTCTTTTTTTCTGAAATGCAGCAGACGACAGAAAGGCTTTTGCCAAACCACATGTTCTTCAATATCTACCACACCATCTGCGGTCTGAATGTGATCAATGTCAAAGATGGGTTTGGAATAGCGGCGCGTCATGCGCTCAAACATGTGCAGTGTGGCCTTGGTCTGTTTTCCAAGTTGCGTGCCACTGAACGGGTTTGACTCGTTCAGCCAGAACTCAGCGCTGGCCTGTGCCGCCATACGGAAGGGCACCATGGCGGCGTGCTGCATCTCGAACATCTGATATAGCATTGGCTGAAAGCCCCCTTTGTTGCAGTGCAATGTAACCTCGGGCAGGCGGGTTAACAACCCCTTATTAAAGTCTACTAACGGTTGAGGGCCTTTTTGATGCCATCGGCCAGCGCCTTGGCGTCCGTCGAATAACTGAAGTGTTTCAGAAACTTGCCGTCTGTTCCCATCAGATAGATGATCGAAGAATGATCCATTTGATAATTTTTGGGGTCAGCCTTGTTCTCCTGCTTGGCATAAAACACGCGGTAGGTCTGTGCCATTTGATCAACCTGGGCCGCACTTCCCGTGAGGCCAATGAAGTGGTCACCGAAATTGCTGACGTAACTTGCCATCACCGCTGGCGTGTCCCGCTCAGGATCAATGGTCACGAAGATCGGCTGAATGTCGGCACCTTTGTCCCCCATTTCAGTCAATGCCGCCGCCATGACCTGAAGCTCAGTCGGGCAGACATCGGGGCAGAAGGTGAAGCCGAAGAACAGCAACATGGGCTTGCCGAGATAGGTCTTGTCGGTCACGGTCTCACCCTTCAGGTTGACCATGGTGAAGGGTCCACCGACCAGCGCCGTGCCAGACCCCGTGGGCATGACCTTGCCGGACATCAGGGCATAGCCTCCCAGAGCCAGCGCCAAAAGCAAGATGACAAGTCCGAAAATGACAGAGCGTCGTAAAGATGATTGCGGATTTTGCATGATGATGGCTCCTCCTCTAACATGATTGCCACCGAATGACCCGTGTCAACTCTGTCACGGGCATATGACCACAGGACAATGAACGATATCCTTCGCAATTTCGCGCCGCGGCTTCTTGGCATCGGCCAGCACCAAGCCCCCATCCGCTTGCGCACCCTTGTGCGTTTGCGCTGGCTGGCCGTTATCGGGCAAACCGGCACGGTGCTGTTGGTGTCTTTCCTGCTGCGCTATGAATTGCCACTGGGTGCCTGTCTGGCCGTTATTGCCCTGTCTGCCTGGCTCAATGTGTTTCTGGCCTTTCGCTGGCGGGCCGGGCAAATTCTGTCAACGCGGGCTGCGGGGCTTTTGCTGGCCTATGATGTGGTGCAGCTGGCGGGGCTTCTCTATCTCACGGGCGGATTGCAAAACCCTTTCGCATTTTTGTTTCTGGTCCCCGTCACGGTGTCGGCTACCTCGCTCACCCTGCGCTGGACCTTGTCACTGGGGCTCATGGCTTTTGTGTTTTCGTCACTCTTGGCGGCTTATCATTTGCCGTTGCCATGGCGGGCGGGAGAAAGTTTTTCGCTACCCGCAACCTATGTGGGCGGCATGTGGATTGCCATTGCCTGCGGCACGGCGTTTTCCGCCGTCTATGCCCGCCGCATGGCGGAAGAGGCCCGCATGATGTCAGCCGCCTTGAACGCCACGGAAATGGTGCTGGCGCGGGAACAGCGTTTGTCGGCACTGGACGGATTGGCCGCTGCCGCTGCCCATGAATTGGGAACGCCGCTGGCAACCATCGCACTTGTGGCCAAGGAATTGAAACGCGAATTTCCCAATGCAAATCCCCATGCGGAAGATATTGACCTTTTGATCAGCCAGGCGGCCCGCTGCCGCGAAATTCTCGCCAAGCTTTCAAACCGCGAGCAGACCGAAGACAAGATTTTCGGACAGGTCAAAATTTCGTCGCTGCTGGAAGATCTGGTTGCGCCCTTGCGGGGTTCAGACGTTGAGATCAAGGTTTACTGCGAAGCTGATGGGGCTGAAACACCGGAACCGGTGCTGCTGCGCAATCCCGGTCTTGCCTATGGCCTGTCCAACATTCTGGAAAACGCCATCGACTTTGCCAAAAGCTGGGTTGGGGTCAATGCCACATGGACCGCATCCTCCATTACGCTGCGTGTGGTCGATGACGGACCAGGATTTGACAGTTTCATTTTCGACCGTCTGGGCGATCCCTTCGTCACCACCAGACCGGGCTATGATGATGCAGGAGATTCCCAAGGTGCACGCGGCCACGAGGGCATGGGGCTCGGGCTGTTCATAGCCAAAACCTTGCTTGAACGTTCTGGAGCCAGCGTCACACTCGCCAACCGCAAACCTCCCGATCAGGGTGCTGATGTCAAATTGCAATGGCCGCGCAGCAGCATTGACGTCAGCATTTCACCAGCAAAAGCGCTTGACCCTAAACCAACGCAACGCCAATAACGTAATAGAGATATGAACATCATGATCCACCCCCAAGACAAGACCCTGTTGCTCGTCGATGACGACAAGCCCTTTTTGACCCGCCTTGCACGGGCCATGGAAACCCGTGGTTTTGCCGTGCGCATGGCCGACACGGTGGCCGAGGGCATTGCCCAGGTCAAAACCCAAGCCCCTGGTTACGCCGTTGTTGATTTACGGCTTGGCGATGGCAATGGTCTCGACGTGATCGAAGCCCTGCATGCTGCCCGCCCCGAAGCCCGTGTTGTGGTGCTCACAGGCTATGGCAACATCGCCACTGCCGTTACAGCCGTAAAGTTGGGTGCCATTGATTATCTGGCCAAGCCTGCAGATGCTGATGCTGTTTATGGCGCCTTGATGTCGGAAACCGCAGAAGCCAGAAATGCCCTGCCGGAAAATCCAATGTCAGCCGATCGCGTGCGTTGGGAACATATTCAACGCGTCTTCGAACTGTGCAGCCGCAACGTCTCGGAAACTGCACGACGCTTGAACATGCACCGGAGAACGTTGCAAAGAATTTTGGCGAAGCGCGCGCCGAAGTAAGAACCCGTTTCCGCTTTCACGGATCCCACAAACCATGCAGCCTCTGCGCTGCAACCCGCGCAAACGATAACGTCACGGCCTTCCGCCGTGCCGCCACCAGCGGGTGCGACGGCGCGTATCGCAAAATCTCCGCGCCATATTGATCCGCCACAATCAGCCCTGCATCATCAGGCAAAATCACATGATCGAGTGACGGTGGGGCTGCAAAATACAATTGGTCACAGTAGTCGCGATATTCCGGCCATTTCACATCAACATAGAAATCCTCTGGAGAGGATTTGATTTCGATGATCCAGATTGTGCCATCAGGTTTAATCGCCGTCACATCGGCGCGGCGACCTGACGCCAGAGTGAATTCCGTCAACACCGCGCAACCATGTTCACGCAGCAACCTGCACAAGCCGCGCTGCACGGCAGCAGCCGTCACCGACTGGCGGCCATCGGGTGAGGGTTGTAAATAAATCGGTGACGGGCCTGAAAGTGACATTTGGGGTTGCAGCGAATCCTGTTCGCCCTATTCTTTCGCCAAGTGCAGGCGCTGGTCAACAGGTGCCGCGATGGGAGAGACGTCATGGGAGCATTGCTCCAACTGAGCCGCGGCATTGACGCGGTGACGCGGTTTTTTGGCTATCACGTCCGCTGGCTGGTTCTGGCTGCAGTGCTGGTCAGTTCTGTCAATGCCATCATCCGCAAAATATTTGACAGCAGCTCGAACGCCTGGCTGGAAATGCAGGCGCTTCTTTTTGGTGCAGTGTTCCTGCTCGCCGCAGCATATACGCTGCAAAAGAATGCCCATGTCCGCATTGACGTGATTTCCAATCGCCTGTCGCAAGCCGCCCGAAACTGGATCGATGTTTTCGGCCATATTTTCATGCTCGTGCCGCTCTGTTTGATCATGTTGTGGTTATCCGGTCCCACGGCCCTTGATGCCTTTCTGAGCGGTGAAGGCTCAAACAACGCAGGTGGCTTGACGGTTTGGCCCAGCAAGATGCTGATCTTTTTTGGCTTCCTGCTGCTGCTGGCACAAGCCTTCAGTGAAGTCATAAAGAAGATGGATGCCATTGCTTCGGGATCACCCGAAGAAACCCCACAAACCCATGACGAGGTGCAGCCATGATGGAATTCATCGCCGCCAATCTCGCGCCATTGATGTTTGTGTCGCTGGTCGCATTCCTTTTGATGGGATATCCCGTAGCATTTTCACTGGCCGCGAACGGATTGATGTTTTTTGTGGTTGGCGTTTATCTGTCGCCGCACTCGCACACAATCTCACTGTCATGGCCACTGATCGGCACGTTACCGGGTCGCATCCTTGATGTGCTGCGCAATGAAACGCTGCTGGCCATTCCGTTCTTCACTTTCATGGGCATCATTCTGGAACGCTCACGCATGGCCGAGGACTTGCTCGACACGGTGGGGCAATTGTTTGGTCCGGTACGCGGTGGCCTTGCCTATGCTGTGGTTCTGGTTGGCGCGCTGCTTGCGGCCACAACGGGCGTCGTCGCGGCTTCTGTCATCGCAATGGGTTTGATATCCCTGCCGATCATGTTGCGTTACGGCTATGACCGACCGCTGGCCACAGGTGTAATCGCGGCGTCGGGCACACTCGCGCAAATCATTCCACCCTCACTGGTATTGATCGTGTTGGCCGACCAGTTGGGTGTGTCGGTGGGTGACATGTATTCGGGCGCGATTTATCCTGGTTTGATTTTGGTGGCGGTCTATTGCCTTTATATTCTTGTGGTCACGCTTCTATATCCTGACGCCGCTCCAGCATTGCCGCTACATGCACGAACACTTGGCGGCGGTGTCGTTCAACTG
>JANMEM010000382.1:0-3039 GCA_031376985.1 Hyphomicrobiales bacterium | reverse complement strand
GATTTGCCGAGCGAGGTTTTACCAACACCCGGCGGCCCCACGAGGCAGAGGATCGGTCCACGCAATTTATTGGTCCGGGCCTGCACCGCCAGATATTCGACGATGCGGTCCTTCACCTTTTCCAAACCGAAGTGATCGACGTCCAACACATTCTGGGCATAGTCGAGATCGGTTTTCACCTTGCTCTTTTGTGACCATGGAATGTTCAGCAGCCAGTCGAGATAGTTGCGCACAACTGTGGCTTCGGCAGACATCGGCGACATCTGGCGCAGCTTCTTCATTTCAGCTTCTGCACGTTCACGGGCTTCCTTGGAGAATTTCGTCTCCTTGATGCGCTTGTCGAGCTCGCCCATTTCGTCGCGCTCTTCGCCGCCGTTGCCGGAACCGTCGCCGAGTTCCTTCTGGATGGCCTTCATCTGCTCATTCAGATAATATTCGCGCTGGGTCTTCTCCATCTGGCGCTTGACGCGGCCACGGATGCGCTTTTCAACCTGAGAACCGAGATTTCGCCTTCCATCAAAGCGAAAGCTTTTTCCAGGCGCTCATCGACGGTGGCGAGTTCAAGCATCTGCTGCTTGTCTGCTATTTTCAACGCAAGATGTGCTGCAATAGTGTCGGCCAACTTCGCGTAGTCTGTGATCTGGCCAAGGCCAGCCAAGACTTCCTGCGGCACTTTCTTGTTCAGCTTTACATAGCTCTCGAACTGCTGTGCCGTGGAACGGGCCAAGCCTTCAGTCTCTTTCGAGAAGGTTTTGGGGGCAGGCATCAAAGCCACGCGGGCTTCAAAATATTCTGGCTTTGCGGTGAAGTCGATGACCTTGGCGCGGTCGATACCTTCGACCAGCACCTTCACTGTGCCATCAGGCAGTTTGAGCAACTGCATGACTTGCGCCACGGTGCCAACGTCATAAATCGTATCAATCGCCGGATCATCGTCACCAGGATTTTTCTGTGCCACGAGAAGAATGCGCTTCTCCTCGCGCATCACTTCCTCAAGTGCGCGAATGCTCTTCTCGCGGCCCACAAACAGCGGAACAATCATGTGCGGAAACACCACGATGTCACGTAAGGGAAGAACAGGAATTGTCTCTTCCGGGCCGAGTTCTACGTTTGACTGTACTGGCTTTTTTGCCATTGTTTTTTCCTTCCACAGTCTTTTTCACCCGTGCCCTGCATGTCGTTGCTCACCCGAAATGGCATGAGGCGCACGCGTTCTGAACACTCATGTGGTTCACACCCGCATATTGTTCAAGTGCGGGCGTCACACGTTTGTTAACTAAGCCGAAACGTTGGCTTTCTCTTCGCGGTCTGCATAAATCAGCAAGGGTTTGGCAGCACCGTCGACAACTTCTTTCGAAATGACCACTTCTTCGACGCCGTCCATACCTGGCAGATCATACATCGTATCCAGCAGAATGTTTTCCATGATGGAGCGCAAACCACGGGCTCCGGTCTTCCGCTCAATGGCGCGGCGGGCGATGGAGCGCAAAGCCTCGTCCGGAATGGTGAGCTTCACACCTTCCATTTCGAACAGGCGCTGATACTGCTTGACGATGGCGTTCTTTGGCTCAGACAAAATCTGCACCAAGGCCACTTCATCCAGATCTTCCAGCGTTGCCGTAACTGGCAAACGACCGACGAATTCCGGTATCAACCCGAACTTCAACAAATCCTCCGGCTCAAGCTCACGCAGCACAGCGCCCGTGCGGCGTTCATCAGGCGAACGCACAGTGGCGGCAAAGCCCATGCCTGTGCCCTTGGCGCGCATGTTGATGATGCGCTCAAGGCCTGCAAAGGCACCGCCGCAAATAAACAGGATATTGGTCGTATCCACTTGCAGGAATTCTTGCTGCGGATGCTTGCGGCCGCCCTGCGGCGGAACCGAAGCAACAGTGCCTTCCATGATTTTCAGCAAAGCCTGCTGCACGCCTTCGCCCGATACGTCGCGGGTGATTGAAGGATTATCCGACTTCCGGCTGATCTTGTCGATTTCGTCGATATAGACAATGCCGCGCTGGGCGCGTTCCACGTTGTAATCCGAAGCCTGCAACAGTTTCAGAATGATGTTCTCAACGTCTTCGCCCACGTAACCTGCTTCGGTCAGTGTTGTGGCATCAGCCATCGTAAACGGCACATCGAGAATACGTGCCAGGGTTTGCGCCAGCAGCGTCTTGCCGGAACCCGTAGGGCCCACCAGCATGATGTTTGACTTTGCCAACTCCACATCGGCACCCTTGCCGCCGTGGTTCAGACGCTTGTAGTGATTGTGCACGGCCACCGACAGCACGCGCTTGGCGTGGTCCTGGCCAATCACATAATCATCCAGAACTTTCCGGATTTCGTGAGGCGTCGGCACACCGTCTTTCGATTTCACCAAAGCAGATTTGTTTTCTTCACGGATGATATCCATGCAAAGTTCCACGCATTCATCGCAGATGAATACGGTGGGGCCTGCGATCAGCTTCCTGACTTCATGTTGGCTTTTGCCGCAGAAGGAACAGTAGAGGGTGTTCTTGCTCTCGCCAGTCGTTGCCTTGGTCATTGTGTCATTCCTTACTTCGGCACGGGACTCATGCGCCACTCAAATAAAACGGGGCCAATACGCTACAACCGAAGCAGAACGGGCCGAAACATCCACTATAGCCCGTCTTGCCGACTCAAATCCAGCTTGCACCCGCGTCGGTTAATCAATTCTTGAGGCGCGTGACCAATTGGTCATACCAGCTTTAACGCGTTGATTTCGCGGTCGGATTATTTGCCTTCCGGGGTGTCCGGGCGCTTGTCCATGATCTTGTCGATCAAACCAAAGTCTTTTGCCTGCTCTGCGGTCATGAAATTGTCACGTTCCAAGGCGTCTTCGACCTCTTTGTAATTGCGGCCTGTGTGCTTCACATAGATCTCATTCAGCCGCTTCCTGAGCGCTTCCACGTTGCGGGCGTGGATCAGAATATCGGTGACCTGACCTTGGAAACCACCCGAAGGCTGATGCACCATGATCGACGCATGTGGCAGCGCATAACGCATACCGGGTGCACCTGC
>JANMEM010000372.1:0-2291 GCA_031376985.1 Hyphomicrobiales bacterium | reverse complement strand
TTTTCTTGAAACCCTGCGGGAGCGCTGGGGGCATGTTCCGAATTCTTCGGATATTCCTCTGCCTAATGTTTACGCAATCCAGCGGGATTCGTTGCCGCCGATTGGTTATCCTGATGCGGTGGTGGGGCAGGCGGGGTATCATCTAGGCGATGGGGCCTGCCCGGTGACAGAGACCACGCTTGTTGCGGCGAAGGCCAGTGCGGCTTGTGCGGTTGAGGCGGCGCGGCTGGTGATGGCGGGTGAGCGCATGGCCTATGCCTTGTGCCGTCCTCCGGGGCACCATGCGGCTTCGGATTTGGCGGCTGGTTTTTGTTTTTTCAACAATTCCGCGCTTGCCGCTGAAGTGATGACGCGGGCGGGCGAGCGGGTGGCTGTTCTTGATATTGATGTTCACCACGGCAACGGCACCGAGGCGATATTCTATGATCGGGCTGATGTGCTGACGGTTTCCATTCATGTGAATCCAGCGCGGTTTTATCCGTTCTTCTGGGGCTATGAAAATGAGCGTGGCCGCGGAGCTGGCGAAGGGTTCAATCTCAATTTGCCGCGTGAACGTGGTCTCGATTTGAATGGGTATCTCTCGGCCCTCGATATTGCTCTGCAGCGTGTTTCTGATTTTGGGGCGGACCATCTGGTGGTTGCGGCGGGGCTTGATATTTCGATTGATGATCCGTTCAAGGGCTTTGCCATAACCACGGAAGATTTCCGTGTTATCGGCAAACATATTGCGGATATGAATTTGCCAATGGCCGTAATTCAGGAGGGTGGTTATCCGTCTGATACACTCGGCCGCAATCTGGCCTCTTTGCTCACAGGATTGGGCGCATAATGGGTGTTGGATTTCGCGCCATGCGACCGGGGCAGGAAGATGCAGTGGCCGCCATGATCCGGCAACTGCCGAAGGATTTGGGGCTTCGGGCGGTTCCAAAAATTACCGGCGAATCCCTGCGTGCGGCTGCTGATCTGGTGAAGGTCACCGTTGCCGATGACTCAGGCCTTCTGCTGGGCTGTTGCGTGTGGATGCCGGTTTATTCCACCTGGCGCGGGGCCAAGGGCGTTTATATCTGCGATCTTTATGTCATGGCCCATGCCCGCGGCAAACGCATTGGTGAGCGGCTGGTGCAGTCTGTGGCAAAGCAGGCCAAGGAAATGGGGGCCACCTATGTGCGGCTGGAGGTTGACGCCGCCAACCCGCGCGCCTCAGAGTTCTATGGACGATTGGGCTTTATACGAAAGCCCGAAGAGCAAAATCATTTTATGGAGCAGGATGCTCTGGACGCTTTGGCAGGAGATAAAATATGACGATCAAAACAGTGGGACTGATCGGTGCGGGCCTGATGGGCCATGGCATTGGCAAGAATATTCTGGAGAAGGGATTTGCGCTCAACGTAGTGGCGCACAAGAGCCGGACCAATATTGTTGACCTGATTTCGCGCGGAGCGACGGAGTATGAAACACAGGCCGATCTTGCGGCCAATTCTGATCTGGTCATTCTGTGCGTCACCGGAACGCCGCAAGTCGAGGACGCGATTTATGGTGACACTGGATTGTTGAAGGGTGCGAAGAAAGGCATGATCATCGCCGATTGTTCCACTGCCATTCCTGACTCCACCATCAAGATTGCAGCTGACCTTGCCGGGCACGGGGTGACCATGGTTGATACGCCGATGACTCGAACGCCGAAAGAAGCAGCGGCCGGAAAACTGGGCCTCATGGTGGGCGGTGATGTGGCTGTGCTTGAGACCATCCGGCCTGTGCTCAACTGTTTTTCAGATCTCATCGTGCATTGTGGCGCTGTAGGTGCGGCGCATCAGGTGAAGCTGATCAACAATTTCATGTCGATGGCGCATGCTTCGGTGGCGGCAGAAGCCATCACCGTGGCGGCAAAAGCGGGAATCAGCATGGAGGCGCTGCGTGATGTGATCATGGGGGGCGGGGCCATGTCGGTGATGTTTGGACGCTTAATCAACGTGCCGCTGAGCGATGATGACAGTTCCCTGAAATTCGTCATTCGCAATGGCCGGAAGGATTTGCGCTATTACACCAACATGACGGAAAACATGCCGGTGGCTTCTCCGATTGCCGAAACGGTTCACCAGATTTTCGTGCTGGCGGATACGCAAGGTTATGGTGACCGGTTTGTGCCGCGGTTGGTGGATATGATGGGGAAGAATGCCGGAGTGAAGTGAAAAAGCGCAAGTTAGGAAAAGAACGCTAGACACCGCGCGGTCATTTCGCTAAATCCGGCGACACTCCGGAACTGGGTTTCCGCTTCTGCTGTCCCCGACAAG
>JANMEM010000473.1:0-2767 GCA_031376985.1 Hyphomicrobiales bacterium | reverse complement strand
ACTGAAGCCGGAGTGATGCATGCCATGGCGCATGGTGCCGAGGGAGTGTCGCCCCGTGTTTGATCGCGCTGCTTTTTTCCAGCGTTATGGCGTGGCCTTGGCGCTGGTGCTGCTGATCCTGTTCAACCTGGCCTTCACGCCGCATTTTGCAACGGCGCAAACGCTGGCTGTGAACCTTACTCAAGTCTGCACCATTGTGATTGTGGGCGTGGGCATGACCCTTGTGATTGCCACGGGCGGCATTGACTTGTCGGTGGGGTCGCTGATGGCCATTGCCGGGGCCTTGTCGCCGATGTTCTTCACGGGTCAATTGTTCCCTATGCCCAACCTTTATGTTGGAATAGCTGTAGGCATTGTCATTCCCATTCTGGCGGCAGGCGTTTTTGGACTGTTCAATGGCTGGCTGATCACGAAGTTTGAAATACAGCCGATTATTGCAACGCTTGTATTGTTCATTGCGGGGCGCGGCATTGCGCAGGTGTCCACCAATGGCGATTTGCAGGTGTTCAAGGTGCCGGAGTTTCAGGCCATTGCCATTGGCCGGGTTTTGGGCGTGCCGTTTCAGGTGTGGATCATGCTGGTGGTGGTGGCCGCGGCGGCGTTTCTGTTGCGGCGCACGGTGTTTGGACGGCAGGTGCTGGCTGTAGGCGGCAATGAAGCTGCGGCGCGGCTTTCAGGCATTCCGGTGGCACGGGTCAAGTTTCTGGTTTATTTTATTTGCGGACTTTGCAGCGGTGTTGCGGGTCTTATTGTCATTGCGATGAATTCGGCGGCGGATGCCAACTTGATTGGATTAGGCATGGAGCTTGACGCCATTGCCGCCGTGGTTGTTGGTGGCACGTTGTTGTCGGGCGGTCGCGCGACGATTGTCGGAACGCTGCTCGGTGCGCTGGTCATTCAACTGGTTCGCTATTCCCTGCTGGCCAATGGTGTGCCAGACCCTGCGGCGCTGGTGGTGAAGGCCGGGTTGATTGTGCTTGCGGTGTGGCTGCAACGGCAGGAGCGGGCATAATGAAGGGCTTCAGGATTTCGCCAAGTATGGCGGTGGTGGCGGTGTTGATCATCCTCACCTTGCTGGGGGCCTGGCGTTATGATGGCTTTATCGGCGCCTACAACGTTCAATCCGTGCTGCGTTATAATTCCATGTTTGCGCTGGTGGCGCTGGGCATGTGTTTTGTCATCATGACGGGCGGCATTGATTTGTCGGTAGGGTCGGTTGCGGCATTTTCCAGCGTGGTTTCGGCCTATCTCAGTCCTTATGGCTTGCTGCCGGGATTATTGGGTGGACTTGCGGCGGGGTTGCTGGCGGGGTTGCTGAATGCGCTGATCATCACAAAGCTGAAAATCATGCCGTTCATTGCCACACTTGCCACCATGCTGGCGGCGTCCGGCACGGCCTTGTTGCTGGCCAACAACCAGTCAGTGTCAGTCTCTTATGATACGGCGTTTACGACGCTGGGGCAGGGTGATCTGCTCAGCTTCATGCGGCCCGAATGGGTGGATGGCGAGAATGCCGGTTTCTTTGGTGGCTTGCTTGGATTTGTTCTGGGCTTCCCGACGCCGGCGTGGATGGCGCTGTTGGCTTACATTGTGGGAGGTGTTGTGATCAATCACACGGCTTTTGGGCGGAGTGTGCTGGCGGTGGGTGGCGGCACCGAAGCGAGCCGTTTGATGGGGCTTTCGGTTGATCGCACGATTTTTAGTGTTTACCTGATTTCGGGGGCCATGGCGGGTTTGGCGGGTGTGATCCTCGCCTCGCAATTTGGGGCGGGGCAACCGATCGAAGGCATTGGCTGGGAGCTGTTTGCCATCGCCTCGGTTGTTGTTGGTGGTACCTTGTTGACGGGTGGCAATGGCTCCATTGGCGGCACTCTGGCCGGGGCCCTCTTGCTGGGAATCATTTTCACCATTCTCAACTTTGAAAACGGCATGGGCTGGATATCGCTTTCGGCCTATTGGCAGTCTGTGGTGCGCGGGCTGTTCCTGTTCGTGGTGGTGGTGTTGCAGGCCAAACTGGCGAAACGTGTGAAGATTTAGGGCGTTTTTGGTGCCCGCATTTTGTTCTTGCCTTCCGAACAAAAATAGAACATACAGCAAACACGGGTGGAACACTTCTCCCGTGTTGCGTATCAATCTTTCAGGTGAAATAAGGATCAGGGCAATGGCACAAGCGAATCTTCGGGTGGTTGAGAATTCTGCAATGGATAAAAGCAAGGCACTGGAAGCGGCACTGAGCCAGATCGAACGGGCGTTCGGCAAGGGCTCGATCATGAAGCTTGGGGCCAATACGGCCATGGAAATTGAAGCAGTGTCCACGGGTTCGCTGGGCTTGGACATTGCATTGGGCATTGGTGGCTTGCCGAAAGGCCGCATCATTGAAATTTACGGGCCTGAATCATCGGGCAAAACCACGCTGGCTTTGCATTGTCTGGCTGAGGCACAGAAAAAGGGTGGTATTTGTGCCTTCGTCGATGCTGAACATGCGCTGGACCCGGTTTATGCCCGCAAACTGGGTGTGAATGTGGATGAGCTGCTGATTTCGCAGCCGGATACGGGTGAACAGGCGCTGGAAATTGCTGATACGCTGGTACGTTCCGGTGCTGTTGAAATTCTGGTGATCGACTCAGTTGCGGCTTTGACGCCGAAGGCCGAGCTTGAGGGCGAAATGGGTGATTCACTCCCCGGCCTGCAAGCGCGGCTGATGAGTCAGGCCATGCGCAAATTGACGGCGTCGATTTCGAAGACCAACTGCATGGTCATCTTCATC